>JBPCPH010000062.1:0-2656 GCA_050999415.1 Thermoleophilaceae bacterium | reverse complement strand
CCGATCGTCACCGCGCCCGAGCCGCCGACGCGGCTCGCCCCGTAGAGGAGGATCGCCGCCGTCGCGACCGCCGAGAGCAGCTCGACCGAGGGGAAGTAGGCGGCGTTCAGGCGCACGGTGCGCATGTTCACCTCGCGGTATTCGTCGTTGAGCTCGGCGAAGCGGCGTTCGTGACGACGCTCCTGCCCGAAGGCGCGGACGATGCGGACCCCGGACAGCGTCTCCTGGAGGTACGCGGTGACGAGCGCGATCTTCTCTCGCGTGAGTCGGTACGCGCCGGTGGAGGCGATCCGAAACGCAACGCTCCCGGCCAGGAGGAGCGGGAAGACGAGGAAGGTGACGAGCGCCAGGCCGGCGTCGAGGTAGAGCAGGATGACCGCGGTGCCGACGAGCGTCAGCGTCGAGGAGAACAGCGTCACGACACCGTCGGTCACCAGCTGGTCGAGCGCCTGCACGTCGTTGGTGAGGCGCGAGATCAAGACGCCGGCCTTGTTGCGCGAATAGAAGCCGATCGAGAGCCGCTGGAGATGCTCGAAGATCCGCGTGCGCAGATCCTGGAGCGCGCGCTGGCCGACCCAGTTGACGAGGTAGGTCTGCACGTAGGTGGCGCCCCAGTTGACCAGCGCCGCCACGAAGAACAGGCCGACGATCACGGTCAGCGCCGATAGGTCGCCGCCCCTGATGCCGTCGTCGATCGCACGGCCCGCGAGGTAGGGGGGAGCGAGCGCCGCGGCGGTGGCGATCACGAGCGCGACCAGCATCAGGACGACGCGCCCGCGGTAGGGCCGCAGCAGCGCGAGGACGCCCCTCAGCTTGCGCGCCCGCTCGTCCTCGCCGCGAAGCAGTCGCCAAGCGGTCGCCATACGGCGCCGGGCCCGGGTGAGGCCGGTCTCCGAGCTCACAGCCCCACCGCCTCCGGGGCTCGTGCGGGAGGCGCCGTCGCGCGTGCACCCTCCGCCGCGACGATCTCGCGGTAGAGCGGCGAGTCCTCCATCAGCTGCTCGTGGTCGCCGCGGGCGGCGATCGTGCCGGCGTCCAGCACCACGACCTCGTCCGCCGCCTGGATCGTGGACAGGCGGTGCCCGATCACGAGCGCCGTTCGGTCCCGCAGCGGCTCCGCCAGCGCGGCCCTGATCTCCGCCTCCTTGGCGGGATCGACGCTCGAGGTGGCATCGTCGAGGATCAGGATGCGGGCGTCACGGACCAGGGCGCGCGCGATCGCGATCCGCTGGCGCTGCCCTCCCGACACCGTCAGGCCGCGCTCGCCGATCAACGTCTCGTAGCCGTCCGGGAGCGACGCGATGAACCCATGCGCCCCGGCGCGCCGCGCCGCGTCCTCGACCTCCTCCGCGGTCGCGTCGGGGCGCGCGTAGGAGATGTTCTCCCGCACCGTGGCGGAGAACAGGAAGGCGTCGTCGGAGACGGCCGCCACCGACCCGCGCAACGACTCCAGGTCCACGCCGCGGACGTCGGCGCCGTCGATCAGCACGCTTCCGGCGACGGGGTCGTAGAGGCGCGGGACCAGCCCCACCAACGTGGACTTTCCGGAGCCGGTCGCGCCGACGAGTGCAACCGTGCTGCCGGGCTCGACGACGAGGTCCACATCGTGCAGCACCGGGTCGGCGCCGGCGTAGGCCGCGCTGACGCCGCGCAGCTCGATGCGCCCGCCCCCGGCCGGAAGCGGCGGCGCTCCGGGCGGCGAGGTCAGCTCGGGCTCACGGTCGAGCAGCTCGAAGACGCGTGTCCCGGAGGCCACCGCCCGCTGTGCCATCCCGAGCGAGACGCCGAGCCCTCTGAGCGGCCCGGAGAGCATCAGCACGTACCCGTAGAACGCGACGAAGCCGCCGATCGTGATCTGGTTCGCCACCACCTGGCGTCCGCCCACCAGGAGCAGCGCCGCCAGACCGAGGCCCGGAAGGAAGCCGAGCAGCGGGTTGTAGAACGCCCGGATGCGCGTCGAGACCATCGCCTGGGAGAACACCCGCCCGACGCGGTGGCCGAACCGCGAGAGCTGCCGCGGCTCCTGCGCGAACGCCTTGACGACGCGCACCCCCGAGACGTTCTCCTCGGCCTCGGCGGTCAGCTCGGCGATTCGCTGCTGGACCTCCTGCTGGGCCGGCCGGTTGCGCTTCCCGTAGCGAAACGCGAACCAGACCGTCAGCGGCAGGGGAGCGAGCGCCACGGCGGCCAGCAGCGGGTTTACCGCGAGCATGATCGCGGCCGCGACCACCAGCGTCACGAGCGCCTGGAGGATGAACACCAAGCCGTAGCCGAGGAAGAAGCGCACCGACTGGAGGTCCACCGTCGACCGCGACATGAGCTGCCCGGTCTGCTGCGAATCGAAGAACGCGAGCTCCAGCGACTGGAGGTGCGAGTACATGCGGTTGCGGAGGTCGTACTCGACGCCCAGGGAGACTCGCCCCGCCACGAGCCGGCGGACCACGCTGAAGACGAGCCTCACCAGTCCGGCCGCAACGATCAGCGCGGCGAGCGGCCACAGCCGGTCGGCGCCGTCGCGGATGTCGTCGATCGCGCGCCCGACCAGATAGGGGATCAGCGCGCCCACGCCGGTCGCGAACGCTGCGAGCGCGAGCGAGACGACGACCCCTCTGCGATGGGGCCGCAGGAATCCGAGCAGGCGCCAAAAAGTCCTCAC
>JBPCPH010000041.1:0-9636 GCA_050999415.1 Thermoleophilaceae bacterium | reverse complement strand
AAGGACTGGGAGTGCTACTGCGGCAAGTACAAGCGCGTCCGCTACAAGGGCATCGTCTGCGAGCGCTGCGGCGTCGAGGTCACGCGATCGAAGGTCCGGCGCGAGCGCATGGGCCACGTGGACCTGGCGGCGCCGGTCTCGCACATCTGGTTCTTCAAGGGCGTCCCGTCGCGGATCGGGTACCTGATCGACATGGCTCCGAAGGAGCTCGAGAAGGTCCTCTACTTCGCCGCGTCGATGGTCACGTGGGTGGACGACGAGGCACGCGAGGCCGACCTCCCGAAGCTCGAGAAGGAGGTCCAGAAGGTCCTCGACTCCTACGACTCCGAGCGCGAGGAGCGCGTCAAGGAGCTCTCAGCCTCGCGCGAGCGACGGCTCGAGTACCTGCGCACCGGCAAGCAGGCCGACTTCTCCGACGAGGACCACCTCTGGGCCGACGCGCTCGACATCAACGTCAAGAAGCTCTCCGACGAAGACCGCGAGAAGCAGGAGAAGGACGTCCGCAAGGCGCTCGACTCCGACATCGCCGACACCGAGGCCTACATCGAGGACGCCGCCGAGCGGATGCGCCAGGTCTGGGACCTCTTCCGCGAGATGAAGCCGCAGGCGGTGATCGCCGACGAGACCGCCTTCCGCGAGCTCAAGGACCGCTTCGGCTCGCCCTACGGTTTCGGCGAGTACTTCCGCGGCGGCATGGGCGCCGAGGCGGTCAGGGACCTGCTCGAGCAGGCGGACCTCGACGCCGAGCGCGAGATCCTCGAGGAGCAGGTCAGGACCGCCAAGGGCCAGAAGCAGAGCCGCGCGGTCAAGCGCCTGAAGGTCGTGTCCGCGTTCATCAACTCGGACAACAGGCCCGAGAACATGATCCTCGAGGCGATCCCGGTGATCCCGCCGGAGCTGCGCCCGATGGTGCAGCTCGACGGCGGCCGCTTCGCGACCTCGGACCTCAACGACCTCTACCGGCGCGTCATCAACCGCAACAACCGCCTCAAGCGGCTGCTCGACCTCGGCGCGCCAGAGATCATCGTCAACAACGAGAAGCGGATGCTTCAGGAAGCCGTTGACGCCCTCTTCGACAACGGCCGCCGCGGGCGCCCGGTCACTGGCCCCGGCAACCGCGCGCTCAAGTCGCTCTCGGACATGCTGAAGGGCAAGCAGGGCCGCTTCCGTCAGAACCTGCTCGGCAAGCGTGTCGACTACTCGGGCCGCTCTGTGATCGTGTCGGGCCCTTCGCTGCGCCTGCACCAGTGCGGGCTGCCGAAGCTGATGGCGCTCGAGCTCTTCAAGCCGTTCATCATGGCGCGGCTCGTCGAGCGCAAGGCGGTCCAGAACATCAAGGCCGCGAAGAAGCTCGTCGACTCGATGATCCCGGAGGTCTGGGACGTGCTCGAGGAGGTCATCCAGCAGCATCCGGTGCTGCTGAACCGCGCGCCGACGCTCCACCGCCTGGGGGTCCAGGCCTTCGAGCCGGTGCTGGTCGAGGGCAAGGCGATCCAGGTCCACCCGCTGGTCTGCCACGCGTTCAACGCGGACTTCGACGGCGACCAGATGGCGGTCCACCTGCCGCTGTCCGCCGAGGCCCAGGCCGAGGCGCGGCTGCTCATGCTGTCCTCGAACAACATCCTCTCGCCGGCCAACGGCGCGCCGCTCGCCACGCCCACGCAGGACATGGTGCTAGGCGCCTACTACCTCACCTACGGGCCCGGTCCGGACGAGCTCGAGCAGCTCGAGGGTCGCGTCAAGGAGGGCAAGTGGGACGAGCGCAAGCACGGCGCGCGCCCGCACGTGTTCCGGTCGGCGCAGGAGGCCGAGCTCTCCTACGAGCACGGCAAGGTCGGCCTGCACGACCTGGCCGAGTTCCGCCGCCACACCGAGCGCGGCGGCCACGTGCTGACCACGGTCGGTCGGATCGTCTTCAACGACCGCATCGAGCGTGCGCTCGTGGACGCGCTCGAGGACGACTATGACCCGGCGACGTACATGTTCGTCAACCAGCCGCTCAAGAAGCGCGACATGAACCAGACGATCCAGGCGCTCGTGGACCTCCACGGCCCGCACGCGGTCGCGCTGGTGCTCGACGCCTTCAAGGATCTGGGCTTCCACTTCGCGAGCCAGGCGGGGATCACGATCTCGAAGAACGACGTCGTCATCCCGCCGGAGAAGGAGTCGATCCTCGACCGCTACGAGGGCGAGGTCCGCGGGATCCAGGAGCAGTACGACGCCGGGCTGATCTCGCCCGAGGAGCGTCACGAGGCGGTGGTCGAGAAGTGGACGGCCGCGACCGACGAGGTCGGGTCGGCGATGCAGGACAACCTGCACCACCTGAACCCGATCTTCATGATGGCCAACTCGGGTGCGCGCGGGTCGTTCAAGCAGATCCGCCAACTGGCCGGCATGCGCGGGCTGATGGCCAACCCGAAGGGCGAGATCATCGAGCGGCCGATCAAGGCCAACTTCATGGAGGGCCTGTCGGTGCTCGAGTACTTCATCTCGACCCACGGCGCCCGCAAGGGCCTCGCGGACACGGCGCTTCGCACGGCGGACTCGGGCTATCTGACGCGCCGGCTCGTGGACGTCTCGCAGGACGTGATCGTCCGGCTCGAGGACTGCGGGACCGAGGACTCGATCGCGATGCCGCTGCGCATCGACGACGGGCAGCTCAATGCCGGCCTGCTCGGACGCTTCACCGCGGGCGAGTTCGCAACCAAGCGCGGCCGGACGCTGGTCCCCGAGGGCGAGCTGATCACGCCCGTCCACGTGGACGCGATCGCCGAGGCCTACGGCGACGAGGCGGTGGACGTCCCGGTCCGCTCGGTGCTCAAGTGCGCGGCCGACGCCGGTATCTGCCAGCGCTGCTACGGGATGGCGCCCGCCACAGGGAAGGTGGTCGCCGTCGGTGACGCGGTCGGGATCATCGCGGCGCAGTCGATCGGTGAGCCCGGCACTCAGCTGACCCTGCGGACCTTCCACACCGGCGGCGTCGCCGGCGCGGACATCACGCACGGCCTGCCGCGCGTCGTCGAGCTGTTCGAGGCGCGTAAGCCGAAGGGTCTCGCGAAGCTCGCCGACGTGGACGGCAACATCTCGGTGGAGGCGACCGAGAAGGCGCTCAAGGTCACGCTGACCGACGCCGCCGGCGAGGAGCACGCCTACTCCTTCCCGCGCCGCACGCGGCTCTACGTCGAGCCCGGCGAGCGGGTCAAGGCCGGCACGCAGCTCAACGAAGGGTCGGTCTACCCGGCCGAGCTGCTCGACATCCGCGGCCGCACCGAGGCCGAGCTCTACCTCATCCGCGAGGTGCAGAAGGTCTACAAGTCCCAGGGCGTCGACATCAACGACAAGCACATCGAGATCGTCATCCGGCAGATGATGAAGAAGGTCCGCGTCGACCAGAAGGGCGACACGAACTACCTGCCCGGCGCGCTCGTGGATCGACAGGTCCTGCTGGCCGAGAACGAGCGGGTCAAGGGCGACGGAAGCGACCCGGCGGAGTTCGCGGAGGTCATCCTCGGGATCACCAAGGCGTCGCTCGCCACGGACTCGTTCCTGTCGGCGGCCTCGTTCCAGGAGACCACGAAGGTGCTCACGGACGCGGCCCTCGAGGGAAAGACCGACCGCCTGCTCGGGCTCAAGGAGAACGTGATCATCGGCAAGCTGATTCCGGCGGCCACCGGGCTGCGGCGCTACCGGCGGATCGAGATCGAGCCCACCGAGCCGGTGCCGCGCCCGAGCGCCGACGAGATCGGCCTGCTCGACGAGACCGAGCTCGCCGCGGAGCTGGGGCTCACCGGGGACGGCGAGCTCGAGGGCTTCTCATTCGGGAATGGGGATCGCGACAAGGCGGAGTTCTCCGAGCTCGCCGACATCGCGCCGCCGCGGCGCGACGAAGGCGACGACTCCTAGGCGGTAGCCCGCCGCGTCACGGCTGCGGCGCGGTGGCGCACGGGTCCTGCCTTCGGCAGAGTCCTCAGGCTCGGGCTCGCTGCGGCGAGGGGCCGTCGCGCCGCGACTCAGCAATCGCGCACGCGCGGCTCCCTTATCGGCGCCCGCGCATGACCCGCGCCTGGAGGCGCTGCACCATCACGGCGGCGCGCTCGCCCCGGCTGCCGGGCGGTGGGAGGGCGCCGAGCTGGGTCGCAGCATCGTTCATGTTGACGATTATTCGCCCGCGGGTGATTCGCTCACCCTCGAACTCGTAGAAGCCGCCGTACTCGGTCGCCAGCCGCCTGCCGGTAGGCGCGAAGCCGGGCGGGTCGAGCGGGCCGTGCATGGTCCCGGACACGCGGGCGTGCGCGGCGGCGCTGGTGTCGCCCGCACCGAGGTAGGCATTGATCAGCTCGAAGCGGAAGTCGGGGAAGGCCGTCCAGATCGAGCCCAAGAAGCGCTCCATTTCGGCATGGCCTCGCACCGTCTCCGGCCAGGCATCGTCCTGGAACACGATGTCCTCGGTGAAGATCTCCGGTATCCGCTTGGTGTCGCGGGTGTTCAGCAGCTCGTACGTGCGCTCGAAGAGCGCGCGGGCGCGCTCGTGGGTGAGCGACTCGGTGGTGGCGACGGACTGGTCCGGCATGGGCACCTCCTGCGAGATGAGGGTCGTAGAGTCCCTGTTGCATGGCTTACGTATCAGAGACTCCCGTTGCCTGCTCGCTGACCGAGCGCGAGCAGGTCGAGCGCGCGGCCGAGGCTCGCGAGCTGATGGAGAGGGCGCTGGTCACGCGCGAGAGGACGGAGCACGGGCTTCGGCTTCGCTTCCGGGGACCGTCCGAGGTGCTCTCGGCGGTGCGAGCGCTCGCGCGCCGTGAGAAGGAGTGCTGCCCGTTCTTCGAGTTCGAGCTGGCAGAGAGCGGCGAGGATCTCGAGATGAGGGTGACCGCCCCACCCGACGCTCGACCGCTGCTCGATTCGCTGTTCTCGACGCAGAGGGCGGACGGTTCCCAGGACGGGTCGGCGCCGGCGCACCACCGTCGTTAGCGCCCCAGGTGCATCCCGAGCGCGCGCGGGGCGGCACAGACCGCACGCGTGATCGGATCGAGGCGGCGTCCCTCCTCCTGCATGCGGTCGCGGCGCAGCATCGCGGCGCGCACGACGCGGCCGCCGGCGAAGGCCAGCGGCTCCGGAGGCACGAAGGCGCTCGGCGCCGCGCCGACGATCGGGAGCCGCGTCGCGTCGTCGCGGCGGTCGAGCGCGAGTGAGGCGAGCGCCCTGCCCGCGAGGTGGGATGGGCCGACCCCGTTGCCCGTGAAGCCGAACGCGTAGTGGACCGGGGCGTGGGGCAGCGAGCCGAGCTGGAAGAAGTGGTCGGGCGACACGTCGATCGGGCCGCCCCAAGCGTGGGTGATCCGCCGCCCGCGCAGCTGGGGGAAGGTCTCCACGAGGTCGTCGCGCACACGAGCCGCCACGGTCGCGTCCACCTCCACGCGCCCGCGTAGGCGCGAGCCGTAAGCGGGGAGGCCGCCGCCCCAGCCGAACACGATCCGTCCGTCCCGCGTGGTGCGGAGGTAGTGGACGAAGGTGAGGCCGTCGGTCAGGCACTCCCCGCCCGTCCAGCCGATCTCCTGGAGGACATCGGGCACGGGCTCCGTGATCACGACGTGCGACGAGGTGACGGCGAGCCGCGACCGAAGCGGCCCGATCCCGCGCGCCCCCGGGCCGGTGGCGATCACGGCGGCGCCGGCGCGTATGCGGCCGGAGTCCGTCTCAACCTCGACCGCGCGCGGGCCGAGCGCCCTGAGGCGGCGCGCCCGCGAGCGCTCGAAGACCGCGGCGCCGCGCGCCGCGACGCGCTCGCGGAGACCGAGAGCGAGCCGCGCGGGCTGGACGGTGGCGAAATCGGGCACGAGCACGCCGCAACGGAAGCGGGGGGAGTCGCAGCGGGCGCGGACTGCGGCGGCGTCGAGCGCCGCCACGCGATCCGGAGCGCCGACCGCAGCCGCAGCCGCGACCGCCTCGCTCCCCGTGGCCTCGTGGGCCTCCGCGGTGAACGCGAGCACGTAGCCCGACTGGTCGAACCACGCGTCCACGCGCTCGTCGCGGCACCAGGCGCCGATCGCCGCGACGCTCTCGGACGAAGCGTCCGCCACGGCTCGCGCGCCGGCGTCGCCGAGGCGCGCGCGCAATGCCGGCAGCCGAAGCCACAGCGACTCGCAGAAGCCGCCGTTGCGGCCGCTCGGGCCGTGGCCGCAGAGGTCCGCCTCGAGCACCGCAACCCGAGCCTGCGGCTCGGCGGCGAGGAGGTGCCACGCGGTCCAGAGCCCCGTGTAGCCGCCGCCGAGGATCGCCACGTCGGCGTCGTAGGAGCCCTCGAGCGGCGGACGCGGCTCAGGCGCGCCGGCCTCCTCGAGCCACCAGCCTTGAGCCGAGTGCTTCACGCCCCGCGCGGCGGCGCGCCGGCTGGGTCGGGGGGCGACACCAGGCGTTCGCCCGACACTTCCTCCGCCCACCCGAGTAGTCGCTCGACGTGCCCGTCCGAGAGGCCCGACGCCGATTCCGTCGAGACGAGCAGCGTCGGGGCCGATCGCTCGCGCGCCCAGCGGCGGCAGTCGTCGTCGTGGTTGTCGTCGATCCACGCCGCCGGCCGGGCGCTGGCGTACTCGTCGATCGCCTCGACCTTCCAGTTCGCGCTGCCGAACACGGCGCGCCCGTCGAAGGCGAGCACCGGAAGGTCGAGGTCGGGCAGTTCGAGCAGCGTGGGGAGATACTCGTTCGCCTTCTCCTCCCAACCGGTCGCCCAGACCACGTCGAAGCGATCGAGTAGCCGCTCGAGCAGGCCTCCGCACTGGTCGCCGATGCAGTGCGCGATGCCGTCCACGAAGTGGAACCGTCCGGGCGCACGGGCGTCGCTTGGAAAGCCGAACAGGCTCAGCACGCCGTCCACGTCGAGGAACAGGAGCGGGCGATCGCTATCCAATTGTCGCCGGGCGTTCACGGATCGGTTTCAGACGGGAGTCAACCGGGCAGGCTTGTGGGACTAGTCTCGTGTGTCGGGGGAGATCCGGGGCAGGCAGGGCAAGGCCGCAACGGATCGAAAGAGGCAGTCCACGGCGCGCGAGTGCCCTCATCAATGACCTTACAACTAGGCATCATGCTGGCGCTCCTCTGCGCGCTGGCCACGAACCTCGGCTTCCTTCTGAAGCACCGCGGCGCCGTCGCGGCGCCGGCGGTTACCTGGACGCAGCCGGTTCGAAGCGCGGTCGGCCTCTTTCGCTCGCGGTGGTTCGCGGTCGGAATGCTGGTCGCCCTGGGCGCGTGGGCGCTCCACGTGGCCGCGCTCGCATTGGCGCCGCTGTCGCTCGTGCAGGCGGTCCTCGCCGGGGGCCTCGTCTTCCTCACGGTGATGGCCGAGCGCTTCTTCGGATTCAAGCTCGGGTTTCGGCAGTGGCTCGGCGTCGGGCTGACGGCCATCGGACTCGTCCTGCTCGTCGTGACGCTGCCTGCCGGCGGCGGCTCGCACTCGGCCTACTCGGTGGCGGGGATGATCGCATTCGAGTCCGCGATGCTCGCCGTCGGCGTGGTCCTGGTCCTCTCGCCGCAGCTCGGGGCGAGCGCCCACCGCGGCGTGCTCCTCGGGGCCGCCGCCGGAGTGCTGTTCGGCGTCTCGGACGTCGCGATCAAGGCGCTCACCGGCGCGGTCGGCGACTCCGGGATGCTGGGGCTGGTTTCGCCGTGGCTGGGGGTCGCGGTCGTCGCCTCGGTGATCGCCTTCTACGCGTCCGCGCGCGGTCTCCAGACCGGCGACGCGGTGCCGGTCATCACGCTCACGAGCGTCGCCGCCAACATCTCGGCGATCTCGGGCGGGATCATCGTCTACGGCGACCCGCTCGCCCAGGACCCCCTCGGCCTTGTCGTGCAGGCGCTCGCGTTCGCGCTCGTAATCGTCGCGGCGGGCCTGACGCCGGCCCCGGTCAGGGCGGCGCGAGTGGCCGCCGGCTGAGCGCCGCCGGCCGTCCGCCGCCCGCGACCCCACTGCTAGCATCCGCCGCCGCATGCCGAGCGTGAACCAACTCGTCCGCAAGGGCCGCAACCGGCCGAAGAAGAAGGTCGCCACCCCCGGTCTCAAGTCGGGCCAGGGGCGCAAGCGCCGGATCGCCGCCCCGCAGCGCCGGGGGGTCTGCACGCGGGTGTACACGCACACGCCCAAGAAGCCGAACTCCGCGCTGCGCAAGGTCGCGCGCGTCCGGCTGACCAACGGGATGGAGATCACGGCCTACATCCCGGGCGAGGGGCACAACCTCCAGGAGCACTCGGTCGTGCTCGTGCGCGGCGGCCGCGTCAAGGACCTGCCGGGCGTCCGCTACAAGGTCGTGCGCGGCACGCTCGACGCCGCCGGCGTCGCCGACCGCCGCAAGGCGCGGTCGGTCTACGGCGTCAAGGCCAGGTAGCCCGCGTTGACTAACACGTTCGCCCGAGTGGGTCGCTGACCCGTGCCGCGCCGCGCCGCCGCCGGAGTCCGCCCGATCGAGCCAGACGCGATGCACTCGTCGCGGCTCGTGCAGCAGATCATCAACAAGGTCATGGTCGACGGCAAGAAGTCGCTCGCCGAGCAGATCGTCTACGACGCGCTCGACATCGTCTCGAGGCGCACGGGGCAGGAGCCGGTCGACGCGCTCGAGTCCTCGGTGAAGACCCTGACTCCGACGCTCGAGGTGCGCTCGAGGCGGGTCGGCGGCGCCACCTACCAGGTCCCCGTCGAGGTCGCATCGCGCCGCGCCCGCACGCTCGCGGTGCGGTGGCTGATCGAGTTCTCGCGCGGGCGCAATGAGCGGACCATGGCCGAGCGGCTCGCCGGCGAGCTTCTGGACGCGCAGAACGAGCAGGGAAGCGCCTTCCGGCGCAAGGAGGACATCTACCGGATGGCGCAGGCGAACAAGGCCTTCGCCCACTACCGCTGGTAGGCCTGGCGCGCCTGCGCCGGAGCCTCAGTAGTCGAGCCGCTGCCGCACCAAAGCGACCGCCGCGGCAACCAGCGCGATCACGCCCCCCGCGAGCTCCAGCCAGAGACCGATCGACGCCGTGGCCACGCCCTCCTCGACCGTCGACGTGAGCACGATCCCGGTGTCGTTCACGTAGTTGAGGTCCGAGAGCACGGCGATCGCGATCGCCGCCAGCCCGAGGACCGCGAGGGCGATCGCGGCCGGGGCGCTGCGGCCGGCGCCGGCGCCGAAGGCCATCACGACGCTCAGTGCGCCCAGCAGCACGAGCGCGTAGGAATGGCGGTCGCCGCCGGTGGGCTCGCAGTCGTCCACCAGGGTGAAGTCGGCCGGGCAAGGGAGGCCGCCCACCTCGATGCGGAGAATCGGCAGGAACTCGGCGCTCGTCATGAGCGCGCCGGCGGCCAGCCCCAGCAGGATCACGGCCACGCCGAGGAGGCCGCCGCCGGCGATCCGGGCCACAGGAGACCACGCCCCGGCGACCCGGCTCGCGCCCGCTCCCGACGCCCGCTCGTGGCCGGCTCGAGGCCCTTCGGCCCCTCCGCGATCGGCAGTTCCTCTGCTAGCATCGGACGCCGATCTGGGGGGCGTTGTGGGCTCCCGACCAGGGGCCGGCGAACGGCGCCAGCGGCTTAGCCGGTCCCTCACCTCGCGCACATGGAGACGTTCATCACATAGACCGCTGTCCCGGGCATAGCCGACCATCGAG
>JBPCPH010000195.1:0-3079 GCA_050999415.1 Thermoleophilaceae bacterium | reverse complement strand
GGCGACGTCAAGGACGTACTGCTCCTCGACGTCACCCCGCTCACCCTCGGCATCGAGACCAAGGGCGGCGTGATGACGAAGCTGATCGACCGCAACACCACGATCCCGACGCGCAAGTCGGAGGTGTTCTCGACAGCCGAGGACAACCAGCCGAGCGTCGAGGTCCACGTGCTCCAGGGCGAGCGCGACATGGCCTCTTACAACAAGTCGCTCGGCAAGTTCCAGCTCACCGGCATCCCGCCGGCGCCGCGCGGCATGCCCCAGATCGAGGTCACGTTCGACATCGACGCGAACGGCATCCTCAACGTCTCGGCGAAGGACCTCGGCACGCAGAAGGAACAGAAGATCGAGATCAAGGCCGGCTCGAGCCTGTCCGACCAGGAGGTCGAGCGGATGGTCAAGGACGCCGAGGCGCACGCCGACGACGACCGTCGCCAGCGTGAGCTCGTCGAGGCCCGCAATGCCGCCGAGAACGCCGCCTACCAGGCGGAGCGTCAGCTCGGCGAGTTGGAGAACGTCGATGAGTCCGCGAAGTCGGACATCGAGCGGGCGATCAAGGACGTTCGCGACTCGCTCGGCTCTGAGGACGTCGCCGAGATCCAGGGCAAGACCAACGCCCTCCAGGAGGCGTTCCACAAGGTCTCGGAGCAGATCTACGCGGCGGCCGCGCAGCAGCAGGCGGAGGCAGCAGGCGACGGCGACGGCGCCTCGAGCGACGACGGCACCGGCGAGACCTCCGACGACGAGGTCGTGGACGCCGAGGTGGTTGACGAAGAGCAGCGGCGCTGATGGCGGGCCCTAGGAGCGGAGGGCGCGCGGCGGACGCCGCGCCCCCCGCGTCTGACGAGCCCGACGTGAAGCAGGTCGTCGACGGCGAAGACCCGGACGCGGCCGAGGCGGCGGAGACCACGGATCAGGGAGCGCCCGTCACGCCGGCCGAGGTCCCGGCGCCGGATGAGCACGATGCCGAGCCGGCGCTCGACCACGAGACGGTCGATGACGACCCTGTCGCCGCTGCGGAGGCGCAACGCGACGAGTACCTCGCGCTCGCCCAACGCGCGCAGGCCGACTTCGACAACTACCGCAAGCGGGCCACGCGCGACATCGCGGCCGCCGGCGCACGTGCGAAGGCGGCTCTCGCCACCGAGCTCCTGCCGGTCCTCGACAACCTCGAGCGCGCGCTCGACTCGGCCGAGGAGGAGGAGGAGAAGGCGAGCCTCGCCGAGGGCGTCCGGCTCGTGCACTCGGAGCTGCTCGGGGCACTCGACCGCAGCGGCGTGAGGGCGATCGAGCCCGCCGGCGAACCGTTCGACCCGAACGTCCACGAGGCGCTGTCCACGCGGTCGGAGAACGGCGCGGATGCGGGCGTCGTGCTCGACGTGATCCAGAAGGGCTACCGGCTCGACCAGACCGTCCTGCGCCCGGCGCGCGTCGTGGTGGCCGCCTGAAATGGCTGTGCCGAAGCTCAAGGACCCATACGACACCCTGCGCGTCGATCGCAAGGCGACCGACGACGAGATCAAGAAGGCCTACCGCAAGCTGGCCCGCCAGTACCACCCGGACCGCAACCCCGACGACGCCGGCGCGGAGGACCGCTTCAAGGAGGTCCAGGAGGCCTACTCGATCCTGTCGGACCCGGAAAAGCGCCGCCAGTTCGACGCCGGTGGCGGCGTGTTCGGCGCCGGTGGCTTTGACCCGAACGCCTTCCGGGGCGGCGGCTTCGGCGGCTTCGGCGACATCCTGTCCGACCTGTTCGGCGGCGCCGGCGGCGGTCGAACCGCGGGCCAGCCGCAGCAGGAGCGCGGCCGCGACCTCGAGACCGAGGTCCACGTCTCGTTCGAGCAGGCGATGGAGGGGGCTCAGGTGGCGGTCACGGTCCCGGTGCAGGCGCCGTGCGGCACTTGCGGCGGCAGCGGCGCAAAGCCCGGAACGAACCCGACGGTGTGCGCCCGCTGCCAGGGCCGCGGCATCGAGTCGCAGGGACAGGGGCTGTTCTCGATCTCGCAGCCGTGCCGCACCTGCGGCGGGACCGGCACGCAGATCGAGGATCCCTGTCGCACGTGCGGCGGCCAGGGCCGGACGCGTCAGGTCAAGCGCTACCGCGCGAACGTCCCCGCGGGCGTCCGCGAGGGCAGCCGCGTCCGCCTTGCCGGCAAGGGCGAGCCCGGCCGTCGCGGCGGCCCGACCGGCGACCTCTACGTGGTGACACACGTCGGCTCGTCGCCGGTCTTCCGGCGGCGGGGCCACAACCTGGACGTGGACGTGCCGATCACGATCGTCGAGGCGATCCGCGGCGCGACCCTCGAGGTGCCGACGCTGTCGGGCACGAAGCGGATCCGGGTGCCAGCCGGCACGCAGCACGGGACCGTGCAGCGGCTGCGCGGCGAGGGCCCGCCGAAGCTCTCTGGCCGCGGCCGGGGCGACATCCACTACCGGCTCGCGATCGACGTCCCGCAATCGCTCAACCGCGAGCAGCGCGAGGCGGTCGAGGGACTCGCCGAGGTGATGGACGGCAACCCGCGCGAGCGGCTGTTCGGCGGGAGGGCCGCCTGATGGCTGGTCGCGACGGCGGGCGCGCCGGACGGCGCTCGGAGGCGTTCGCGGTCGAGGTGGATCGGGAGCGCGGCGTGTTCATGATCTCGGTCGCCGCCGAGCTCGCCGGGATGCATCCGCAGACGCTGCGGATCTACGAAGCGCGGGGCCTCGTCAGTCCGAAGCGGTCGCCGAAGAAGACGCGTCTCTACTCGCAGGCGGACGTGGACCGGCTTCGCCGTATCCAAGAGCTCACCTCCGAGCTCGGCATGAACCTCGCCGGCGTGGAGCGGGTATTCGAGCTCGAGCAGGAGATGGAGCGGATGCGCTCACGGATGCGGACGCTCGAGCGTCAGGCCGAGCGGCTCGAGCGCGAGCTCGTCGAGGGCATCGAGCGGGTCAGGCGCTCCTACAAGCGCGAGCTCGTGCCCTACGAGGAGCCTGGCAACGCCCTCGTGCCGGCCCGCCCAGGCGATCACGTTCGCGTCCGGATCACGCGCTCTCGCGGATGACACGACGAGCGGTGAGGCTGGCCCGATTGATCTAC
>JBPCPH010000034.1:0-6067 GCA_050999415.1 Thermoleophilaceae bacterium | reverse complement strand
ACATCTCGAAGCCCTCATTCTTGTAGGCCACGAGCGGGTCGATCTGCGCGAACCCGCGCAGGTGGATGCCCTCGCGCAGGTAGTCCATGTCGTGGAGGTGCTCGCGCCAGCGCTCGTCGATGATCTGAAGCAGGATGTAGCGCTCGAGCTGGCGCATCAGGTCGGCGCCGAGCTCCTCCTCGCGCTCGTCGTAGGCCTTGACGACGTCGTCGCGCAGGTCCTCCAGCAGCTCCTCGCGGTTGATCGTGTTCGGGTCGATGTCCTCGGTGGCGATCGCGACCGGGTACATCTGCTCGAGCTGCGTGATCAGGCCCCCGACATCCCACTCCTCGACGAAGTCGCCGGCCAAATAGTCGTCGGCGATGCGGTCGATCACGACCTTGATCTGGTCGCGCGCCGTCTCGGACATGTCCTCGCCCCCGAGGATGCGGTCGCGGTACTCGTAGATGACCTCGCGCTGCTGGTTCATCACGTCGTCGTACTCGAGCACCCGCTTGCGGATCAGGAAGTTGCGCTCCTCGACCTTCTTCTGAGCCCCCTCGATCTGCTTCGAGAGCATCTTGTGCTCGATCGGCAGCTCGCCGCCCTCCTCGTCCTGCTGGGCGAGGAACTTGTTGTCGAGGATGCGGTAGATGCGGTCGCCGGCGAAGAGCCGGACGAGGTCGTCCTCGGCCGACAGGTAGAAGCGGGACTCGCCCGGGTCGCCCTGTCGCCCGGAGCGCCCGCGCAGCTGGTTGTCGATGCGGCGCGACTCGTGGCGCTCGGTGCCAAGGATGAAGAGGCCCCCGGCGTCGAGCACCTGCCGGCGCGACTCCTCCACCTTCGCCTCGGTCTCCGGGAAGACGCGGTCCCACCCGCGCTCGTACTCCTCGCTACCGGGCTCGTGACCGCGCCGGGCGAGCTCGACGTCGGTCAGGTGCTCGGGGTTGCCGCCGAGCTTGATGTCCACGCCGCGACCGGCCATGTTCGTCGCGATCGTGACCGCGCCGGGGCGACCGGCCTCGGCGATCGTCTCACCCTCGCGCTCGGCGTGCTCGGGCTTGGCGTTGAGGACCGTGTGCTTGACCCCCCGCTCGCTCAGGGACTTCGAGAGGAGCTCTGACACCTCGACCGAGATCGTCCCGACGAGCACCGGCTGGTGGTGGTCGTGGCGAGCCTGGATCTCGTCCGCGACCGCATTCCACTTGCCGTCCTTGGTCTTGTAGATCTGGTCGTTGTAGTCAGCGCGCACCATCGGCTCGTTGGTGGGGATGTCGACGACCTGCAGCTCGTAGATCCTCATGAACTCGGTGGCCTCGGTGAGCGCGGTGCCGGTCATGCCGGCGAGCTTGTCGTAGCGGCGGAAGTAGTTCTGGTAGGTGATCGTCGCGACCGTCTGGTTCTCCTCGCGGATCGCGACGCCCTCCTTGGCCTCGACCGCCTGGTGCAGGCCCTCGGACCAGCGCCGCCCCTCGAGGATGCGGCCGGTGAACTCGTCGATGATCTTCACCTCGCCGTCGATCACCGCGTAGTCGACGTCGCGCTTGTAGAGCGACTCCGCCTTCAGCGACTGGATCAGGTGGTTGACGAGGTTGCCGTGCTCGGCGAGGTAGAGGTTCTCGATGCCGAGGAACTTCTCCGCCTTCTCCACGCCTTGCTCGGTGACGGCGACGGTCTTGTGCTTCTCGTCGGGCTCGAAGTCGTAGTCGGCCATCCAGTCCTTGGACTTCGCCTCGATCCCCTCCGGCTTCTCGCCCGGCTGGAGCCGCGGCGCCAGGCGCGCGAACTTGTAGTAGAGGTCCGCCGCCTGCTCGGGAGCGCCGGAGATGATCAGCGGCGTGCGCGCCTCGTCGATCAGGATGTTGTCCACCTCGTCGACGATCGCGTACTCGTGCCCGCGCTGGAACTTCTGCTCGGTGCGGGTCGCGAGGTTGTCGCGCAGGTAGTCGAAGCCGAACTCGGAGTTCGTGCCATAGGTGATGCCGGCGGCGTAGGCCTCGTGCTTGCGCTGGTCCCGCTCGTCCGACTGGATGACCCCGACCGAGACGCCGAGCATCTCGTAGACCGGACGCATCCACTCGGCGTCGCGGCGCGCGAGGTAGTCGTTGACGGTCACGAGGTGCACGCTCTTGCCGGCGAGCGCATTCAGCACGATCGGGAGCGTGGCCGTGAGGGTCTTTCCCTCGCCGGTCTTCATCTCGGCGATCGAGCCGTCGTGGAGCACCATCCCGCCGATCAGCTGAACGTCGAAGTGGCGCTGGCCGAGCGCCCTCTTGGCGGCCTCGCGGGTGAGCGCGAACGAATGCGGGAGCAGCTCGTCGAGCGACTCGCCGTTTCGGGCCCGTTCGCGGAGCTCGTCCGCCTGCTGGCGAAGCTCCTCGTCGTCGAGGAGCTCCATCTCCGCCTCGAAGTCGTTGATACGGGCGACGCGCTTCTCGAACTGCTTGAACTTCTTGCCCTCGCCGACGCGCAGGGCGCGCTCGAGAATGCTCATGCGAAGGAGGCTAGCAAGGGGTCGGGGAGCCTCAGCGCAGCTGTTGCGGCGCCTCGGCGGCGACGTTCGCGGCGCTCCGCGGCGGGATCTTGCCGGCCCCCGCGCGCCGCCGTGCGTGGCGATGTTCCTTCGCGAGATGGTCTCGTGGAATGTCTCATCGAGAGACCATTCCGGAAAGGAATGTTGTGATCCGCGCCCGGGCGCACCCGCGGAAGCGGACGGCGGGCCGCGGACCTCCTAGGACGCGGCCGGCCGCGCTCCGCCGGGAGCGGCCGGCCTGGGCTCGACCTCCGCGGAGCGCCGTCGCCGGCGCTTGTCGCGGTGGCGCTTTACCTGGCGCGCCAGGTCGTCGGACACCAGGTTGACCGAGTGCACCATGCTGTCCGACGCCTCGCGCGCACGGAGCGTCACGCCCTTCAGGAACAGCGTGGCCTCGGCGATCTGCGACTCCCGGATCGCGGGGTTGCGTTCCTCGCTCAGCTCGACCTCCATGAGCGCCAGCGGCGACACCTGCCGCTCGACCTTCGCGAACCGCTTCTCGATGCGCTCTCGAAGCTCTTCGGTGACCTCGGTGTTGCGCCCTTTGACGTCGATGCGCATCGGTTCTCCTTCCGGGTCTGTTCGCGGTGGCTGCATGGTAATCCCGGGAGCCGGGCGTGCCAAGACCCCAGGACCGGGCAAGGCCGGGCGCCAAGGCTCGGGGGGCCGGCCGCAGCGCTAGCGACCCGGCGTGCGGGCGTACGCCACCGCGCGCACCGATCGTGCCCCGGAGACCAGGAGCGCGTGGGCGCACGCGGCCAGCGTCGCGCCGGTCGTGACTACGTCGTCCACCACTATCGCCCGCGCCGGCACCAGCGCCCCGGGGCGCGTCGCCACCGCGCCCTCGATCGCCTCCGCGCGCTGCCCTCGTCCGCGCCCGACCTGCGTCGTGCCGCGACCGCGCCGCTCGAGGCAGTCGGAGACGCCAAGGCCGGTGCGGTCGGCAAGCCCCGCCGCGAGCAGCTCCGCCTGGTTGAACCCCCGCCGGCGAAGTCGCGTCGCGTGAAGCGGGACCGGCACGAGCACGCCGCCGTCCAGCCAGCCGGGCGGGGCGACCGCCGCGATCTGCGCCGCCATCGTCCGCGACAGGCCCGCGGCGCCTCGGAACTTGAGCGCCGCCACCATCGCCCGCGCCGGGCCGTCGTAGCCGAGTGGCGCCCACGCCTCGACGCCCGCCGCGCTCGCCGGCTCCGGGTCGAGCCATCGCAGCATCGCCCGGCAGGGCCCGCAGAGCGGTTCGGCCGCCGCCTCCGCCCCGCACGACGTGCACGCGGGCGGCGCGACCACTTCGGTGAGCAGACGGCCGAGCGCGACGAGGTCGCGCAGGCCGCCGCTCGACACCCCAGCACGCATGCCGGCGAGCATCCCGCGGCGACGCAGAAGGCTGAGCCCGAAGCGTTAACCCGCCCGCACGCCGGTGCGACAATCCCGTGATCGAGCATCCCGACCTGCACTGGAACCTCTCGCCGGTCCTGCTGCTCGCGATCGCGACCTACGCCGGGCTCTACGGCTGGCGCTTTCAGGCCGCCCGCCGCGAGCAGCGCGATCGGCTGCCCTCGGGAGGACGGTCGATCCGCGGCGGCGTCCGCGGCGCAGGCTGGCCCCAGGCGCTCGCCTTCGGCGCCGGCGTGACCGCGTTGCTGGTGGCGGTCGTGTCTCCCCTCGACGGCCTCGGCGAGGAGTACCTCTTCGCGGCGCACATGGTCCAGCACATCCTGCTCGGAGACATCGCCCCGCTGCTGCTCTTGCTCGGTCTCTCGCGAGTGATCATGCGCCCGGCGACGCGCCGGCTCCAGGCGATCGAGCGCGCGCTCGGGCCGTTCGCCCACCCCGGCACGGGGATCGTGCTCTGGCTCGGGCTCGTCTACCTGTGGCACGTGCCCGCCCTCTACGACGCGGCGCTGCGCAATCCGGTGCTGCACGGGCTCGAGCACCTCTGCTTCATGGCGGCCGGCGTCGCCGTCTGGTGGCCGTTGATCCAGCCGGTGCCGATGCGCCGGCGCCTGACCGGGCTCTGGACGTTCGCCTACATCGCGGCAGCGAAGGCGGGCCTGGCGGCGCTCGGCCTCTACCTGGTCTGGTCCACGGCGGTCGCCTACCCCTACTACGAGGCGGTGCCGCGCATCTGGGGACTGAGCGCGATCGAGGACCAGAACGCCGGCGGCGCGATCATGATGGTCGAGCAGTCGATCGTGCTGGTGCTGGTGTTCTTCGCGCTGTTCGCCCGCATGCTCCGGCAGTCCGAGGAAGACGAGCTGCGCCGCGAACGGCTCGAGGACGCGGCGACGGCCTGAGCCGGGTCAGCGCAGCGGCCGCAGCCCCGCGACGATGTCGCCGTGCCCGGCGATCGCGCCGATCAGGATCGCGCCGGCGTCCACCCGCGTCCCCGGCAGGACGATCGACTCGCGCAGGGCGGCGCCCTCGCCCACCCGCGCGCGGTCGCCGATCACTAGCGGCCCCACGAGCCGCGTTCCGGGGCCGAGCTCGCACTCGGCCCCGACCCAGACCGGGCCCTCGACCTGCTCGCAGGAGGCGAGGCTCGTGCCCTCGCCGGCGCGCACGCCGTCGGCCACCTCCTCGCCCGAGACCTCGAGCCGCAGGCGCCCTTCGAGCGCGTCGAACGTGCCCGTGCGCAGCTCGTCGAGCGAGCCGACGTCGTTCCAGTAGTCCTCGATCTCGTGGACGAAGAACGGCACGTCGTGCGACAGGAGCTCCGGGAAGACGTCCTGCGCCCAGTCCGCGAATGGCTCCTTCGGGAAGTAGTCGAAGATCTCGGGGCTGAAGCAGTAGATGCCGCAGTTGCCGAGGTCCGACAGCGCCTCGGCCGGGTCGGGCTTCTCCTGAAAGCCCTGGATGCGGCCGTCCTCGTCGTGGATCACCACGCCGTACTCGCGCGTGTCAGGGACCTTCTTTACGGTGAGCGTGGCGATGCCCCCCGCGCTTCGGTGCCGTTCCACGAGCACGCGAAGGTCGAGATCGGTGAGCGCGTCGCCGGAGACGACCACCACGAGGTCGTCGCCGAAGAAGTCACGCACGTTGCGCACCCCGCCGGCGGTGCCGAGCAGCTCCTTCTCGTGGCGGTACTCGACGCGGTCGCCGAAGTAGCCGCGGATCGTGTCCGGGAACCAGTGGAGGTTCGCGATGACCCGGTCGAAGCCCTGGCCCTCCAGCAGGTCGAGGATGTGCGCCATCACCGGCCGGTCGAGGACCGGCACCATCGGCTTCGGTATCTCGAACGTCAGCGGCTGGAGGCGGGTGCCGAGACCCGCCGCGAGGACCATCGCCTTCATCCGCGCCGGGACGCTAGCGAACGCGGGCGCTGGGACCGCTCCACTCGACGATCAGCGTCCCGTGATGGTCGGTCGATCACGAGCCGTTCAGCGAGCGCTTGAAATCGACGATCGCGGCGACCGGCGTGGGGTCCACGCCGCGAAGGGCGGCGAGGTAGACCGACACTAGGTCGCCGAGCAGCACGAGCGAGGCCATGCGGTCGACCGGCGTGGCGCCGCGCGCGTGGACCTGCTCGCCGCCCGCGCCGACCTCGGTCGCGGCCCG
>JBPCPH010000188.1:0-2865 GCA_050999415.1 Thermoleophilaceae bacterium | reverse complement strand
AGAGTGCCGTGCACGAGCGGATCAGACGCCAGACCCCGGGCAGGCGGGTGTTGGGGTTGCGCCTCCGGGGCCCGGTCCTAACCGGCCGCGAGAGGTATTGAGGCGGGCGCTCAGGTCGATCAAGTCGCTCGCCGGCGTACGACCCCTGGGAGCGGGCACGTGAGCGCCGGCGCCGTCACCGCCGAGGCCCCCGCGACGCGCGCCGTCGCGGCCGCCCGCGAGCCCGCGCTCCCGCCCGGCCCGTCCTATCCGCGAGCGCTCCAGACGCTCGGCTGGATCGCGCGTCCGGGGCCGTTCATGGAGCGCTGCCGAGAGCGCTACGGCGACGTCTTCACGCTGCGCGTCGCGAGCGAGGGCACGTGGGTCTTCGTCTCCGACCCGAGCGCCGTCGAGCAGGTGTTCAAGGGCGATCCCCGCTTCCTGCACGCCGGTGAGGGCAACGCGATCCTGCGGCCGATCCTCGGCAGGCACTCCGTGCTGCTGCTCGACGAGGGCCCGCACATGCGTCAGCGCAAGCTGATGCTGCCCCCCTTCCACGGCAAGCGGATGCGCGGCTACGGCGAGCTGATGACCGAGATCGCCGAGGCCGAGGTCGCGCGCTGGCCAATCGGAGAGCCGCTCGAGCTGTGGCCGCGGATGCAGGCGGTGACGCTCGAGATCATCATGCGGGCGGTCTTCGGCGTGCGCGAGGCGGAACGCCTCGACCGCCTCCGCGCCGCGCTCCGGCGCGCCCTCGACCTGACGACCGATCGCACGAGCATGGTCGCGTTCGCCGCGCTTGGCCCCGACCGCGTCGGGCGTCTGCGGATCTTGCGCCGCGCGCTCGACCCGGTCGACGAGCTCCTGCACGACGAGATCCGGAGTCGCCGTTCGGACCCCGGTCTCTCGGAGCGCGACGACGTGATGTCGATGCTCGTCCAGGCGCGGTACGAGGACGGCCGGGCGATGGCCGACGCGGAGCTCCGCGACGAGCTGATGACGCTGCTGGTGGCCGGGCACGAGACGACCGCGACCGCGCTCGCGTGGGCGGTCGAGCGGCTGGTGCGTCACCCCGACAAGCTCGGCCGCCTGCGCGACGAGGTGGCCGCGGGGGAGGACGCGTACCTCGACGCCGTCGTCCACGAGACCCTTCGTCTGCGCCCGGTGCTCCCGATCGTGGTCCGCCGGCTCACCGAGCCGGTGGAGATCGCCGGCCACCTGCTGCCCGCGGGCGCCTCTGTGACTCCCTGCATCTACCTGATCCATCGCCGATCGGACGTCTACCCCGAGCCCGCGCGCTTCCTCCCCGAGCGGTTCCTCTCAGAGCCGCCCGGCACCTACACCTGGATCCCGTTCGGCGGCGGCGTGCGCCGCTGCCTCGGCGCCAGCTTCGCGCTGTTCGAGATGAAGACCGTCCTTTCGGTGGTCGCGACGCGCGCCCGGCTGCGCGCCACGCGCCCGGCCTCAGAGCGCATCAGCAGGCGCGCCATCACGCTGACCCCCAGCCGACGAGCGGAGGTCGTGATCGACTCGACCGACGGAGCCGGCGCCTGACGATGCGCATGACGCGCAAGGAAAAGCAGGCGCACACGCGCTCGTGCCTGATGGAGGCCGCCGCACGGGTGTTCGCGCGACGTGGACTACAACAGGCCTCGATCGACGAGGTGGCGGAGGACGCCGGCTTCACGAAGGGCGCCTTCTACGCCAACTTCAAGAGCAAGGAGGAGCTCTTCCTGGCGATGCTCGACGAGCGCTTCGCCGAGCGCATCGAGCAGATCGAGCGCGCCACGACCAGCTCGCCGGAGCTCGAGACCCAGGTGCGCACCGCGAGCGACGACTTCGTGCGCTACATCGCGTCCGATCCCGAATGGCAGCGGCTGTTCTTCGAGTTCGCCGCCTACGCCGCGCGCAACGAGGACTTCCGCGAGGAGCTCGTCACCCGCTACCGCGCGCTTCAGGAGCGGATCGCAGACGTCTACCGCCGAAGCTGCGAGCAGGCGGGCATCGAGCCGCCGCTCCCGCTCGCCCACGTCTCGCTGATGACCTTCGCGATGGCGAACGGCTTCGCGCTCGAGAAGCTGCTTGAGCGCGACGCGGTGCCCGACGACCTCTACTCGACCATGCTCACGGTGTTCTTCACCGGGCTCGCCACGCTGGCCGAGGAGGCGGCGGCCGGCCTCGACACCGGGTCGGTCCCGAGTTAGGGTCGGCCGAAACCGCTACCTGGGGAGGTACCGCGATGGCGGACGTCGGACTGTTCATCGGCTGGGGCGCGCCGGTCAGAGGGCGAGAGGCGAAGGGTCTCGACGTCTTCAACGAGGCCGTCAGCTTCTACGGCAAGTGTCAGGAGGACGGGCGTGTCGCGAGCTTCGACGCCGTGCTGCTCGAGCCGCATGGCGGCGACCTCGCCGGCTTCTTCCTGTTGCGCGGGAGCACCGAGCAGATCGGCTCGCTGCGCTCGAGCGAGGACTTCCTCCAGTTGATGACCCGTGCGGGCCTGATCGTGGAGGGCCTCGGCGTGGTCGGCGCCTTCCACGGCGAAAGCCTCGGTCAGCAGATCGGCACGTACCAGCAGGCGATCGGCGAGCTGGGGTAGGCGCGGCCCGGCCGCCGCGGCCGGACGGGAGGCATCCCCCGACCGCCGGGCAGTGCCAGAGCTGGTACCTCGATGACACCGGCCACAACACCTCGCTGTGGCCGAGCTGGAGCGTCCGCTTCCGACAGCGCGCCGCGGCTACGGCGTTGAGGGGTCCTCAGCGGACGGCTCGGCGAACAGGTCCGCTACGCCGCCTCCGCGCGTCTGAGCCTCGCGGTCCCACGCGTTCCAGGGCAGCTCGACTGCGTCGCGCTCATCGCCGTAGCCGTCGGCCGGCTCGTACGCGAACA
>JBPCPH010000176.1:0-5278 GCA_050999415.1 Thermoleophilaceae bacterium | reverse complement strand
CCCACGGCTCGACTCCGTGGCTGGGCGACAACGCGGTGCTGAAGGCCGTCGACGTGTTCCGCCGGATCGAGTCGCTCCCGTTCGCGCGCGAGTCCTCGGACCTGTTCGACCGCCCCTCGATCAACCTCGGACGCGTGCTCGGCGGGGACGCGCTGAACAAGGTGCCCGACAGCTGCGTGATCGACGTCGACATCAGGTACCTCCCGGGCCAGGACCGCGACGAGATCGTGGCGGCGATCGAGGCGCTGCCTGACACGCGCGTGTCGATTCTCTTCGAGCGTAACCCTGCGATCGTGGAGCCGGACGACCCGTTCGTCCGCGCGCTGGCCGACGCCGTTCGCGAGGACAGCGATCCCGTCTCGGTGGGGCGCGACGGCGCCTCGGACGCGGTGAGCTTCCAGAACGCCGGCGTGCCGGCGGTAGAGTTCGGCCCCGCGGGCGACGGTCACCACGGCCCCGAGGAGTGGGTCTCGATCGCGTCGCTCGGCACCTACCGCCGCTCGCTCGTCGACTTCGTGCGCCTCGTCCCGAAGGCGCTCGGCGCCGCGAGGCTTCGCATTGCCTGACTCCGCCCAAGAGGCACCGACCTTGCCCGACGCCCCCAAGGCACCCAGCTTCTGGAAGCGCATCGTCGCGGGCGCGATGCTGATCGTGGTCGCGAGCGCCGCCGGCTCGGCCGCGCTCGCGTTCAACGAGCTCGACAAGATCGTCGCGGCGCTCGGCTCGGGGCCCACGCTCGACCTCGGCGAGGAGCTCGCGCTGGCGGGGTCGGACGAGCCGCAGACGATCATGTTGCTCGGCTCCGACGAGCGCGCGGAGTCGGTCAGGAACGCGAACCCGGGCGCGTACGGCGAACCGCGGTCGGACACCGTGATCCTGGTCCGGCTCGACCCGGAAAAGGGCGCCATCGCGCTGATGTCGTTGCCGCGTGACCTAAAGGTCGAGATCCCCGGTCACGGCACCGACCGGCTGAACGCCGCCTACGAGATCGGCGGGCCGAAGCTGACGCTCGAGACGGTCAAGCAGTTCACGGGCCTGCGCATCAACCACGTGGTGAACGTCGACTTCGGCGGCTTCATCAAGATCGTCGACCGGCTCGGGTGCGTCTACACCGACGTGGATCGCAGCTACGTCTCCTCGGGGATCGAATTCGCCTACATCAACCTCGACGCGGGCTACCAGCGCCTGTGCGGCGAGGACGCGCTCTCGTTCGTCCGCTTTCGCCACACCGACAACGACCTGGTGCGCGGCGCTCGCCAGCAGGAATTTCTGCGCCAGGCCAAGCAGCAGTTCACGATCGCGGAGCTGTTTTCGGACCGCGACCGCCTTCTTAAGATCTTCGGCGAGTACACCCAGTCCGACATCGACGGCCGCGAGGAGACGCTCAGCCTGATCAAGCTCCTCATCGACTCGGCGTCTCTGCCTATTCGCGAGGTCCACTTCGAGGGCACGCTCGGCGAGAGCTTCGTCACCGCGAGCGACGATCAGGTCAAGGAGCTGGCGCAGGAGTTCCTCGGCGTGCAGGACACAGCGGGCCCGCGGGGCGGCGACGCCGCGACGACCGAGACCGGCTCGGACGGCGGCGGCACCGACGAGAAGAAGAAGGACGGCGACAACGGTCCGACGCTCGAGGACTCGACGATCGACGGTCAGTCACAGGCGCAGCAGGTCGAGGCCGAGGGGATGGACGTACCGATCTTCTATCCGACTCAGAAGGTGCCGGGCGCGAGCTTCACCGAGGCGCCGAGCGCCTACTCGGTGCCGATCGAGAATCAGAAGGAGGACGCGCGTGCCTACCGGATCGTCGTGAGCACGGGCGTCCTCGGCGAGTACTACGGGCTCCAGGGGCTGGCGTGGAAGGACCCGCCGATCCTCAGAAACCCGACCGACACGCGCACGATCGACGGCACCGACTACGAGCTCCACTACGACGGCGACCGGCTGCGGCTGGTGTCGTGGGAGAACCGCCAGGCCGTCTACTGGGTCTCCAACACGCTGCTCCAGTCGCTCAGCGAGGAGGAGATGCTGGCGATCGCCTCATCGGCGAAGGAGCTGTAGGCGGCAGTCGCGAGGTCGCCGCTGACCCTGGCGCGAGGGTGGCGGTCGGTAGGCTGGCCCGCTTGATGGCGGCCGTTTTGGAGGCGAGAGTTGGCTGAGCGCGAGCCCGTCGGCGTTATCGGTGCCGGCTGGGTCGGGCTGGTCACCGCCGCGTGCTTCGCCGAGCTCGGCCACGAGGTCCTCTGCCGCGACATCGTGGCTGAGAAGGTCGAGGCGCTCCGGCGCGGCGAGGTGCCGATCCACGAGCCGGGGCTCGCCGAGCTCGTGCAGCGAAACGCGGAGCGTCTCCACTTCACGCTCGAGATGCGCGAGGTGCTGGAGCCGGCGCGCCTGCTGTTCTGCTGCGTGGACACGCCGCCCACGGTGTCGGGCGACGCCGACCTCTCGCACGTGCACAGCGTGGTGGACGACCTCGGCGACTCGACCGAGCACGCGCTCGTGATGAAGAGCACCGTGCCGGTCGGCACCGGGCGCGCGGTGTCGCGCCGGCGCGCAGCGATCGGCTACGCGGCGAACCCCGAGTTCCTCAAGGAGGGCAACGCGGTCGACGACTTCATGCGCCCGGACCGCGTTGTGATCGGCGTGGACGAGTCCGCGAACGGCGCGCTGGGTGATCGCGTCGAGGCGCTCTACCGGCCGCTCGAAGCCGAGTTCGTGCGCACCGACGTGGCGAGCGCCGAGATGATCAAGCTCGCGTCGAACGCGTTCCTGGCCACGAAGATCTCGTTCATCAACGAGATCGCGAACGTGTCCGAGGAGGTGGGCGCCGACGTTGCCGAGGTCGCCCGGGGGATGGGGCTCGACGATCGGATCGGACCCCAGTTCCTGCGGCCGGGGATCGGATACGGGGGCTCGTGCTTCCCCAAGGACGTCTCGGCCCTGAAGCAGCTCGCCGGTAACAGCGGTTACCACTTCCAGCTCCTGACCTCGGTGATCGAGGTCAACGAGATGCAGAAGCGGCGCACGATCGGCAAGCTGCAGCGTCACCTGGGCTCGCTGGTGGGGCGCGAGATCGCGCTGCTCGGCCTCGCCTTCAAGCCCGATACCGACGACGTCCGCGAGGCCACGAGCCTCGTGCTCGCCGGACGCCTTCAGGGTGAGGGCGCGCGCGTGCGCGCGTACGACCCGGTCGCGGGGTCGGCTGCGCGCGACGCCTTGGGCGAAGCGCGCGTCTGCGACTCCGCGCTCGAAGCGCTCGACGGAGCGGACGCGGCGGTGCTGGTCACCGAGTGGCCTGAGTTCGCGGAGCTCGACTGGGAGGGCGAGGTCCGGCGCCGCATGGCGACCCCGCTGGTGGTCGACGGGCGCAACTTCCTGGACGCCGGCCGCCTGCGCGCGGCGGGTTTCAGCTACGAGGGCGTGGGCCGCTAGTGCCGGCGCGACCTTGCGGGGCAGGGCACGGGTGCAGGCCCTGATCCTGGCCGGGGGCGAGGGCACTCGCCTGCGGCCGCTGACGACCACCGTGCCGAAGCCCGTGCTCCCGCTCGCCGGGCGGCCGTTCCTCACGTTCATGATCTCCTGGCTAGGGCGCCACGGCGTGGACGACGTCGTGCTCTCCTGCGGGTTCCTCGGCGACGCCGTCCGCGCCGTGCTCGGCGAGCGCCACGATGGCGTGCGCCTCCGCTACGTCAGGGAGGAGCGTCCGCTCGGTACCGCCGGGCCGGTCCGGCTGGCGGCCGAGCGCGGAGCTCTCGACGAGCGCTTCGTCGTATGCAACGGCGACATCCTCACGGACGCCGACCTGAGCGCGCTGGTCTCATGGCACGAGCAGGTCGGCGCCGCCGCGACGATCGGCCTCGTCGCCGTGGAGGACACGGGCAGCTACGGCGTGGTGCCGACGACTGCCGGGGGCGAGGTTGAGGCCTTCCTCGAGAAGACCGACGCGCCCGCGCCCACCGATCACGTGAACGGCGGCATCTACGTCCTCGAGCGCGCGGTGGCCGAGGAGATCCCTCCCGGGCGCGCCGTCTCCTTCGAGCGCGAAGTGTTCCCGGCGCTCGTCGGGCGTGGCCTGCACGGGCGCCTCGCCGAGGGCTACTGGATCGACATCGGCACGCCCGGGCGCTACCTCGAGGCGACCTACGACCTGCTCGCCGGCGTCGTCGAGAGCGACCTGCCGCCGCGCGACGAGTCCGGCTCGCTCGTCGCGGAGAGCTGCATCACGAGCGGGGCGCGGATCGGGCCGCAGTCGGTGCTCGGCGCGCACTGCTCGGTGGGCGCCGGCGCCGCGGTCGAGCGGTCGGTCCTGCACGAGCGCGTGACCGTCGGCGAGGACGCGCACCTGCGCGAAAGCGTCGTGGCCGCCGGCGCGCGCCTCGGCGACGGCGTCCAGGTGCAGCCCGGCGCGGTCGTCGGCGCCGGCGCCGAGCTTCCGCCCGGGGCTGTGGTGGGCGCGGGCCAGCGCGTCGAGCCGGCCGCCGCACAGGGCACGGCGTGACGAGCCTCGAGCTGACCTCCGAGTCGCTCGCCGCGGCGGACCCGAGCTCGATGCTCGCGGACGTGCTCGACCAGCCGGCCCAGCTCGCGGACGCGCTCTGGCGCGCCGAGTCCGCGAGCCTGCCGGAGTTCGACGCGGCGGGCGGCCTGGTGGTCTGCGGCATGGGCGGCTCGGCGATCGGCGGCGACCTGGCGCGGGCGTGCCTGGGCGATCGTGCCCGTCGGCCGATCAGCGTCACCCGCGAGTTCAAGCCCGACCCGTGGATCGGCCCCGACACGCTCGTCCTCCTGGCGAGCTACTCGGGCGAGACGGCCGAGACGCTCGCGTGCCAAGAGGCCGCGCGCGCTGCCGGCGCGCCGCGCGTCGCTGTAACGACCGGCGGCCCGCTCGCCGAGGGGGCGCGCGCCGACGGCGACCCGGTGATCGGCCTCCCCGCCGGACTTCAGCCGCGCGCCGCGGTCGCGTACATGACGGTCGCGGCGCTCGAGTGCGCCGCCGCATGCGGCGCGGGGCCGCGATTGGCCTCCGAGGTCCAGGGCGCAAGCCGCCTCCTCGAAGAGCTCGTCGCCGAGTGGGCGCCCGAGGGCCCGGACGACTCCGAGCCCAAGGCGCTCGCGAGGTCCCTGCTCGGGCGGGTGGCGACCCTCTACGGCGGCGGTCCGACGTCCGCCGTGGCCCGCCGCTGGAAGACGCAGCTCAACGAGAACGCGAAGGTCCCGGCCTTCTTCTCCGAGCTTCCGGAAGCCGACCACAACGAGATCTGCGGCTTCGAGGCGGCGGTGG
>JBPCPH010000156.1:0-2705 GCA_050999415.1 Thermoleophilaceae bacterium | reverse complement strand
AGGACGATCCACGACCTGATCGAGGACTCCGGCGCGCCGCGGCTGCTGCTCGAGACCTACGCCGGCCGGCTCGAGCACCACGCCCCGTGGCACCGAAACCGCGAGGTCTCCCACCTGATGCGTGGGCTGGTGGACTCGGTCGAGGCCGACGCGCTCTTGGACAGCCACGGCCTCGGCCAGTTGCGCTTGGTGGACAACGGCGCGATCTCACGCGGCGAGTCGACGCTCGCGATCGACGGACTTCCGCACGCCTACCACCTGATCCCGCGCGTGGCCTCGAAGGGGGCGGCGGTCGGCCACCACATGAGGGCCCGGGGCTACTCGCCGGACGAGTGCATCGGCGTCGGCGACTCGCGCGAGGATCTCGGCGTGGCCGAGGCCGTCGGCCGCTTCTTCCTGGTACGCAACGCCGTCGAGAAGGACCCCGCGATCGCCGAGGTGGTCGCGTCGAAGCCGAATGTCGAGGTCACCGAGGAGCGAAACGGCGCCGGCTTCTACGAGGCGGTGGTGCGCTCCCTGGCCGAGGCGCGCGGTTGACCCGCCGCGCCGTCCGGCACCGACGCCAGGAAGTCGAGCACCGCACGGTTGAACTCCTCCGCGCGCTCGAGGTTGACGCCGTGCGGCGCCCCGTCGATCACCGTGAGCTTGGCGTCGGGGATCAGCTCGGCCAGCTCGCGCGACTTCCAGACCGGGACGAGCACGTCGTGCTCGGCGCCTATTACGTGGACCGGCATCGACAGCGCGGAGATCCGCTCGCGGGCCTCGTGCCGCCCCGACGCCTGCGCCTGGCGCGCGAACGCCTCGGGGTGCTGGCGGTTGGGGTTCTGAAGCATCATGCCGCGCAGGTAGTCGACGGCGTCTGGGTTCTCGTAGAACGCCTCCGACATCGTCAGCAGGAGCAGCATCTCCAGGTGCTCCTCGATCGGGACCTGGCGTGCCGAGGCGCCCAGGATGCGGCCCCGCTCGGCCCCGTAGCGCCCGCTGCCGGCCCAGGTCACGCAGAGCGTCAGCGTGCGCACGCGGTCGGGGGCGGCGAGCGCCACCTCCTGCGCGATGGTGCCTCCCATCGACACCCCGAGCAGGTGGAAGGAGTCGAGCTCCAGCTCGTCGCAGAGCGCCAGCGCGTCCGCCGCCATGTCCGCGACCTCGTAGGGGCCGTCGCTGTAGTCGGAGCGGCCGACGTCGCGGTTGTCGAAGACGATCGTCCGGTAGCGCTGGGAGAAGGCCGGGATCTGCGGAATCCACCCGAGCGTGTCCACGCCGAGCCCCATGACCAGCACGAGCGGCTCGCCCTCGCCGTGGACCTCGTAGTAGGTGCGTCTGTCGGTGGTCTCGGTGAAGGGCAGCGGTCGCTCCGTGCGCGGGTGCGGACGCGGGGACCCTAGCCCGGCCGTGAGGCAACCGCGATCGCGGCGCCGGCGTCCTCGAGCTCGGTGATCGTCGTAGCCTCGGCGACGCTCGCCAGATCGAGCACCCGCGCCTGGAACGGCTCTAGCCGTTCCTCGCCCACCACCGCGTGGCAAGCGACGCCCGCCTGGCGGCAACGGGTGGCGATCTCCGCCACCGCCTTGCCCGCCAGCGTCTGCTCGTCGAGCCGGCCCTCGCCCGTGACCGCGAAGCGCGCGCCGTGCATGACCGCGTCGAAGCCGACCTCGTCGAGCACGAACGCCGCGCCGGGCACCAGCCGCGCCCCTCGATGCGCCCACAGCGCACCCGAGAGACCGCCCGCGCAGCCGGTCATCGGCACGCCGCGCGGGTCGCGCGGGGCCGCATCGGCCAGGTGCTCGAGTCGGCGCTCGAGGCGCGCCACGAGCTCGGGGTCGGCACCCTTCTGGGGCCCGAACACGCGCGCCGCGTCCTCCCACGGGGTGCGGACGTCGCAGACCACGACCAGCTCGACCCCGACATCCGCTTCCGACAGCGCCTCTAGCGCCCCTGCGCCGCCGTCCGTGGTGGCGCTGCCGCCGACCGTGACGATCACCTCGCTCGCGCCCGCCCGCGCAGCCGCCGCGATCAGCTCGCCGGTCCCGCGGGTCGAGGCCGCCCACGCGTCCCGCTCGTCCTCGGCGACGTGGTGGAGTCCGCTCGCCTGCGCGGTCTCCACGACTGCGGTCCGCCCGCCCGGGAGCAGGGAGAACTGTGTCGCCACCGGCCGGCCGATCGGGTCGGGGGCCGTCGCCTCGACTCGCTCTCCGCCGCGCGCTGCCAGCAGCGCTTCCATCGTGCCCTCGCCGCCGTCGCCGATCGGCATCTCCACCGCATCGCGGCCTCCGCGCCGCAGGCCGTGGGCGAGCGCCGCCGCGACTTCGATCGCCGCGAAGGTGCCCTTGAAGCTGTCCGGCGCCACGAGGACGGGCGCCTCGCCCGTGGCGGTCAACCTTCGGCGATCGCCGACTCGAACGCCCGCCGCGCGTCGCTCCCGTGGACGCAGAATACGATCCGCTCCAGCCCGCCGCCGTGCGCCCGTGCGACCCCGGTCATGAGCTGCGCCGCCTCTATGAGCGGGAAGGCGCCGACGCCGGTCCCGAAGGCCACGAGCGCCACGGAGAGGCACCCGAGCCGCTCGGCGCAGCGCAGTGTGGACTCGGTGGCGCGCTCGATGATCTCCGCCGAGGTGGGGCCGCCGAGCACCATCGTCGCCGCGTGGATCACATAGCGCGCGGGCATGTCGCCGGCGGTCGTCTCCACCGCCTCGCCGAGCTCGA
>JBPCPH010000113.1:0-5501 GCA_050999415.1 Thermoleophilaceae bacterium | reverse complement strand
CAGCGCGAGGCCGTCGAGGCGTTCCTCGCCGGCTTCCCAGACCTGGACAACGAGATCGAGCTGATCCTCGCCGAGGGCGATCTCGTCTGCGCGCACCAGCGCTGGCGAGGGACGCACGGAGGCCCGTTCCTCGGCGTCGCTGCCACCGGGCGCAGCGTGACTTTCACCTCGACGGCGGTCTTGCGTGTCCGCGACGGGCTGATCGCCGAGGCCTGGGACGAGTTGGACGTCGCGGGCGTGCTCGGTCAACTGCACGAGCCGGCCTAGCGCAGCGAGTTGTGGTGTGGCGGCAGCGACAGGCTGCCGCGCTTCAACGGCCTAGTAGCCCCTGTCGAGCCACTTGACCCACGCCTCGCGCGCGGCCACCTGCTCGCCGGCTTCGCGCCGATCGGCGTCTGAGCTCAATTCGCCGGCAGTGCCTCTCGCCGCTTCGTGGCGTTCGGTGAGCCGCTCCTGCTCACCGACGGCGGCATCAAGCCGGCCCACGGCCTCCTGCCGCTCGTCGGAGTGCTCGCCACTCTCGGTGTAGCGGTTCATAAATTTCTCTCCGTCCCCTGCTCTGGTCCACTGCGGCAACACGAAGGCAGAGCGGGCAGAACCCCACGAGCACCGGTCGGTCGAGCCTAGCAATGCTCGCGTTGGCTACGGTTGCGCGCGATGCCCACCGCCGTGCACCTGACGAATGGCACTTCGATCAACGTCGAGCAGGAGCCGGAGGAGGTCCGACACCTGCTCACGGAAGACCTCCGGCGCCGAGAGCCGTTCACGACCCTGAAGGAGCACGGGCACGGCGGCGAGATTTGGGTCAACGCGAGCGCCATCGTCCTGCTGCGTCACCTACCGGACTGACGAGATCCACCCGCGGTGGCAGTCCGCTCCGCGGCGTTCGCGTTTACGACGCCGTCCGGCGGGTATCGCTTGGCCGTGACCCCTTCGGCCCCCGTCGGCGGCGGAGCGACTCCGCTCGATCCCTTAGTGGGGAAGATCGAGTCGGCGGGTGTCCTCGACGCGGCCGGGAAAAAGATCGGCAGAACCGTGCGCAGCACGCTCTCGCCGGGCGCCGTCAAGGATGCGATCAGCGGCACGTGGCTCGGGCACGCGCTGCATCCGATCCTTACCGACGTCGTCATCGGGTCGTTCGTGAGTGCGTCGCTGCTCGACTTCCTCGGCGGTGACGAGGACGGTCGCGCCAGCGAGCGGCTGATCGCTGTCGGCATCGCGGCCTACGGGCCGACCGCGCTGTCCGGCGTCAGCGACTGGGCCGACGCGGAGCCGGCGGACGACGGCGTTCGTCGCGTCGGCTTGGTGCACGCGGCCTCGAACGCCGCGGCCCTGGGGCTCTACGTAGCCTCCCTCGCGGCGCGCCGTCGCGGCAACCGGCGCAGGGGCGCGCTTCTTGGCGCCGGCGGTGCGGCCGTGCTGGGGGCGGGGGGCTATCTGGGCGGCCATCTCTCGTTCCGGCAGGGCATCGGGGCCGACCAGACTGTGTTCGATCCGGGGCCCACCGACTGGACGCAGGCGGCGGACGGCTCGCAGCTTCCCGAGGGTCGGGCGACGCGGGTCGTCGTGGAGGACACCCCGGTGCTTCTGCTGCGCGACTCAGAACAGGTCTTCGCGATCCACGACCGCTGCTCGCACCGCGGATGCTCGCTCAGCGACGGCGAGGTCGAGGGTGAGCACATCGTCTGCGCCTGCCACGGCTCGCGCTTTCACCGCCGCGACGGATCGGTCCAGCGCGGGCCCGCGACGGCGCCGCAGCCCGCCTTCCAGGTCCGCGAGCGCGACGGCCGCGTCGAGATCCGCCGGCCGGCGCCGAGCTCCGCCTGACCGCCCCGGTCTTCGGGGCGCGAGCTCCGGTGAAGGCGAGAGGGCCGCGCGCCCCGTTTTCACATCTCGGTTCACGGCGCCGTGATTCGGGTATCCCTACAGCAGAGCCGGACGAGCGAACGAGGAGGGCCGGGATGGCGAAGAAGCGCGACAAGGATTTCTACGACGAGCTTCGAGCGAAGGGGCTGCGCAAGAGTGTTGCGCGCTCGGCGACGAAAGCCGTGGCCAAGATGGACGGACAGGCGCGCGCGCCGAAGCTGCTGCGATCGACGATCGACGACCTGCGCACGGCGGTGGAAGCACTCGAGAGCCGGGTCGGCGCGAGCGACCGCGGCGCGGCGGCGCGCAAGGCCGTTCGGACGCGCAAGCAGGGCGCCGAGCAGCGCAGCGCGAGCGCACGCAAGGGCGCGCGGGCCCGGGCGCGAAGCTCAGCTGGCGCGCGGAAGGCGACTGGCGCGCGGAAGGCGACTGGCGCACAGAAGACGGCTGGCGCACAGAAGACGGCTGGCACGCCGAGCACTCGCGCGCGAGGCGCCGCTGCCAGGCGGAATTCCGCCGGCGGGCAGAGCACTGCCCGCGCCAGGAGCACCGCTCAGCGTACGGGCGGCTCCAGGCGAGCTCGGAGCAGCGCTCGGCGCAAGACCGGCGGTGCCCGCTCGCAGAGCACGACCTAACGGAGCTCCGCACCACCGCTCGCCCACCCCTAGCTCAGCCGGGGACGTTGCGCCCGGCTAGCGTTCGCGGGCCATGGACGCCTGGATGCACACCTTCGCGTTTCCGCATCGAGTCGCCGAGCGGGCGCGGCAGGTGGAAGATTGGGGGTTCGCCGGGCTCCTCGTCGCCGACAGCCAGAACCTGAACGCGGAGCTATGGGTCGAGCTGGCGCTCGCCGCGGCAGCGACCGAGCGTATTGGGCTCGGGCCCGGGGTGACGAACCCGGTGACGCGCCACCCGGCGGTCACGGCGTCGGCCGCCGCGACGCTCCAGGCGGAGAGCGGCGGCAGGGCGGTGCTAGGCCTCGGCCGGGGTGACTCTGCGCTGACGCAGCTCGGCGGGCGACCGGCCTCGAGCGCCGCGCTCGAGCGAGCGCTTGCCGCCATCCAGGGTTATCTGCGCGGCGAGGACGTGACACTCGACGATTTCACGAGCCGCATCGCATGGCTCACCGAAGAGGGCTGGCCCAAGGTCCCGGTCGCCGTCGCCGCTACGGGCCCCCACGTAATCGCGGCGGCCGCGCGCCACGCTGAGCGGATCGACTTCACCGTCGGCGCCGAGCCGGATCGCCTTCGTTGGGCGGTCACCACAGCGCTCGACGCCGCCGAGGGAAGGGAGCTCTCGCTCGGGGCGTACCTCAACGTCGCGGTTCACCCCAACCGCGCGCGGGCGCGTGATCTGGTTCGGGGGAGCACGGCGATCTTCGCCCGCTTCGCCACCGAGGGCGCGCCCGCCGACGGCCTCTCTGCCGTGACCCGCGAGGGGATCGATCGACTCGCCGCCGGCTACGACGAGTCCCGTCATGGGCAGGCCGATGCACCGCACGCCCGGCAGCTCGAGGACGACTTCGTCGACCGCTTCGCGCTCGTCGGACCTCCCGAGGAGGTCGTCGAGCGGTTGACCGAACTGGCCGCGCTCGGAATCGAGCGGGTCGTGGTCGTGCCCGGGTCGCTGGACGCTGACCCGGGGGCCGTCGGCGAGGCGAACGCCTGCTTCGCCGAGCGCGTCCTTCCTCATCTCGCGGACCTGAGCTGAGGGCCGTGGCGGGCGAATGATCGACTTCGACGACTTCACGCGCGTGGACATGCGCGTGGGACGCGTGACCGCCGTCCACGACTTTCCGGAGGCGCGCAATCCGGCGTGGCGGCTCGAGATCGACTTCGGGCCCGAGCTCGGCACGAAGACCTCGTCCGCCCAGATCAAGCACTACGCGCGCGAGCAGCTCGAGGGCAGGCTGGTCGTGGGGGTGGTCAATCTGGCGCCGCGACGGATCGGCCCGGTGATGTCGGAGGTGCTGGTCCTCGGGGCGCTCGACGACGCCGAGGGAGTGGTTCTGCTGGGTCCCGACCGCGACGTCGCCCTCGGCGACCGCATCGGCTAGGTGGAGGCGGCGCCGGGCGGGCGAGTGCCGTCGCCTACCATCGTTTGCGACGCATGGCCGACTCGCCCACGATCTCGCTCGCGTTCGCCGCGGGATTGGTCTCGTTCGTGTCCCCGTGCTGCCTCCCGCTCGTGCCCGGCTATCTGGCGGCGGTGAGCGGCAAGGCGCCGGGCGAGCAAACGCGACGCCTCGACCCGAGCGTGCTCGCGCGCAGCCTGCTGTTCATCGCGAGCTTCTCGGCGGTGTTCATCCTGCTCGGCCTCACCGCCACCGCGATCGGCGCGTTCCTGTTCGAGAGTCAGCTCACGCTGCGAAAGGTCGCCGGCGTGGGGATCGTCCTCATGGGACTGCTGTTCATCGCGGCGGTGTTCGTGACCCGACTCAACCGGGACTTTCGCCCGGGCGGCCTGATCGAGCGCGCCGGCAGCGGCGGGCCGGTCGTGGCCGGGGTCGCCTTCGCTTTCGCCTGGACGCCGTGCATCGGTCCCACGCTTGCTGCGATCCTCGGGCTGGCGTCCACGCAGCAGTCCACGGTCGAGGCGGCCGGGCTGCTCGCCGTCTACTCGGCGGGGTTGGGCATTCCGTTCCTTCTGTCGGCGGTCGGCTGGGGGGCGGCGCAGCGGAGCTTCGAGTGGGTCAGGCGCCATTACGCGGCGATCCAGGTCGGCGCCGGCCTGGTGCTCGTGGTCATGGGCGTGCTCGTCTACACGAACGACCTCTTCCTGCTGAACGTGGAGATCCAGCGAACGCTGGACGACCTAGGCCTCAACTTCTTCCAGTCGGTTTGAGCCAGGCGAGCGCCACCGCAGCGGGCGTCACCAAAGCGCCGGCCCCGGCCGCGGACGGCCCGGGTGCACCGCGCCGCTCGCGGCCGTGGCTTCGCGCGGCCGTCGTGGTGGGCGCGCTGGCGTTCCTGGCTCTGCTCGGCTACGGCGTGGCCAGCGAGGCGCCGGAGCGGACGATCGACGAGAGCCTGGCGCGCGGCGAGGCGGTGGCGGCGCCGGGCTTTGACCTCCCGGTCCTCCAGACCGGGAGCCTCGGCTCCGAGCTCGAGACCGTCGTCGGCGGAGCGGCGGGCGACGGCCGCGTCTCGCTCGATGAGCTGCGTGGCACCCCCGTCGTGCTCAACTTCTGGGCATCGTGGTGCGAGCCGTGCCGGACCGAGGCGAAGGTGCTCGAGGACTCGTGGCGCTCAGCGCGCGGCCGCGAGGTCCTGTTCGTGGGTCTCAACATGCAGGACCTGACCGACGACGCGCGCGAGTTCATAGCCGAGTTCGACAACACCTACCTCAATGTCCGCGACGAGTCGAACGGCGTGGCGGTCGACTGGGGAGTCACCGGACTCCCCGAGACGTTCTTCGTCAGCCCGGAGGGTGAGGTGGTGGCGCATGTGATCGGCGCCGTCTCGCCCGAGCAGCTCGAGGCTGGGGTGAGGGCAGCCGAGCGTGGCCAGCCGCTGGGCTCGATCGAGGGCGGCGACCGGCGGAGCGTCCGGTAGGTGGCTGCCCCCGGCGACCGCCGCAGCGGGCTGGGCGCGAAGGCGCTGCTTGCGCTGCTGGCCGCGTGTTTCGCGGCCACG
>JBPCPH010000103.1:0-2663 GCA_050999415.1 Thermoleophilaceae bacterium | reverse complement strand
CCACCGCGATGCGGTCGTGATCCTCAGCCGCGCCGCCGTTCGCGCGCGCCCGTGCGCCCCTCTCCTCGTCGCGCTCGACGACTGACATCAGGCCTCCCCGGTCGTGGTGGCTCGATTGTATGCCGGTGGACGCGGCCGAGCCGAGCGAGGCGCTCGACTACGCGCCCGCGAGGAAAGCTGCCGCCGGGAGCGCGGCGAGCGCGACGAGCACCACGTCACGGAGGCGCAGCCGCACTCGGGCGGCCTGGGTCGGCCCAGCGGCTCGGAAGCGGTCCGCCTCGAGGCGTACCCAACCGAGTACCGCGTCGGCGACCGGAAGCGGGCGCTTTCGGACCGGTCGAAGCGACGCGAACAGGGCACGCCCGGCGTCGGCGAGGCGGGGTGTGGCACCGAGCTCGTCGAGCGCGTGCTGCGCCTCGTCCACCGCGGGCAGGGCGCGCAACCGGCGCAGGCTCCTTCGCCCGACCTCGCGCAACCCCTCCGATCCGGCCGCCGCCCGCAGCCAGGTGGCGACGAGCACGAGCAGCCCGGCGCGCGCGCCGCGACGCAGCGCGAGGTCGAGCCCGAGCCCGCCGACGACCGTGAAGAAGAAGCCGCTTGCAGCGAAAATCGCGGCGAGGATCAGCCCCGCCGGGAGGACGTCGCGATCCGCGCGCGCCGCCACGATCGACGCGACAGCGAGCCAGGCGGCGACGGCCGCGATCAGCGGCCAGGCCGTGCTCGTGAGCAGCAGCCCGAAGGCGACCGCCGCGGCAAGCGTCACCGCGCGCGGGTCGAACCGGTGCGGGCGCGCGTCGTCGCCCGCGGCCGCTAGCGCCGCCTCACCCTCCGCCGGCGGCGGCGGGGCCGCGCCCACATCGCCGAGGCTCGCCGGCCCGTCCCACCGTGCGAGCCCGCGCCTGTAGACGAGAACCTGGACCGTGCTGCCGAAGGCCGACCAGGCGAGCAGGCCGACCGCTGTGGCGATCAGGGCCGCCTCCGAGCCAGACGGGAGGGGGAGCACGCGGGTCAGCACCGCGTCGTAGCTCGCCGCGTACGCGTCGAGGCCGGTCACGATCCCGATGAAGAAGGCGGCGCCGAGGACGTTCTGGACCGTCCGGATCAGGGCGCAGACCAGGACCTGGGGAAGCGTCCCGCGACCCTCGGCCTCCATCCGGCCGAGCAGCGGAGCGCTGAGCGCCTGGGTGAGCGGCACACCGAGGCGAGCCGGGCCGATCATCGCCACCGACTGGAGCATCGCCGCGATGCTCGCGCCGTAACCCCGACGCGCGCCGAGGCGCTCCCCCGCGCGGGCGAGCGCGGTGCCCCCGGCCAGGGTGATCCAGAAGCCGCCCGATGGCGTCGCGCGCGCGGCGAGGAAGGAGACCGCCGCGACGTGCGCCAGGCCGGAGTCGGGGCTCGCGGCGCTCGGGTCGGGCGCCGGAGCGGGCGCCTCAGCCGAGCGGGCAGCGCCGCTCGCACCTGCCGCCTCGGCCGGCATCGGCGAGGTCCTCAGTCGCCGAGCTCGACGCGGTCGATCAGCTGCGGGTCGCGCGGGCGGTCGCGAGCGTCGGTTGGCACGCCCTCGATCGCGTCCACCGCCTCCATCCCTTCGACAACCCGGCCGAAGACCGTGTGCTTTCCGTCGAGCCAGGGAGCCGCGTCGGTCGTCACGAGGAAGAACTGGCTCCCGTTCGTGTCCGGGCCCGAGTTCGCCATCGCGATCGCGCCGCGCTCGACCCTGTGCTCGTTGATCTCGTCCTCGAACGTGTACCCCGGACCGCCGGTGCCGGTCCCCTGCGGACAGCCGCCCTGGACCATGAACCCGGGGATCACGCGGTGAAACGTGAGCCCGTCGTAGAAACCGTCGCCCGACAGCTTGCGGAAGTTCTCGACCGTCTTGGGAGCGCCGTCGTCGAAGAGCTCGACCACGACCGGCCCCTGGGTCGTGCGGAGCGTCGCCCGGCTCATCGTCCGGCCACCTGCACCCGCAGAGCGACCCCGCGAACGTCGCACCCGTGCACCTTCTCCACGACCTCGTCCGCGCGCGCCGCCGGCACCTCCACGAGGCTGAAGCGCTCGAGCAGCCTGACGTTGCGGATGTCCTCTCCGTCGAGGTGGGAATGATCGACGATCGCGCTGATCACGTCGGCGGGCTCGAGACCCTGCGCGCGGCCGGCGCCGACCAGCAGCTTCGTGCTCGGGCCGTCGGGCTGGCGACGGGGCTTGGTGTGCCGCGGGCGGCGCGCCTCGCGCTCCTCGCTCGGCGCGGCGGGGTCCTTTCTCCGCCGCCGCGAAGGCTCTCTCGCGGCGCGGTCACGACCGTCTCCGTTGCCCGCCGGCGCGTCGTCCCCGCCGCCAGTGGGCGCGGTCGCCGGAGCGTCAGGGGGGGCGGCCGGCGGCCCGGCGCCGCCGCGGCCGTTGGCGGACCACTCGCCGATCTCGATCCCGGCGTGGCGCTCGATCGCCTCGAGCTCGCGACGCTGGCGCGAGGTGACGAGCGTGATGGCTCGACCCGACCGGCCGACGCGACCCGTGCGCCCGATGCGGTGCACGTAGAGGTCGGGTGAGTTCGGCATGTCGTAGTTGAGGATGTGCGTCACGCCCGAGATGTCGAGCCCGCGCGCCGCGATGTCGGTGGCCACGAGCAGGCGCTCGCGGCCGTCCTTGAAGGCGATCATCAC
>JBPCPH010000182.1:0-7736 GCA_050999415.1 Thermoleophilaceae bacterium | reverse complement strand
TCTGCGCGGTCACAGGCCTGCTCTCGCACGTCGCTTACGACAGCGAGTTGGCGGGCAACTCGGTCACCGGGTCCGACGGGCTCCTGTCGCCGATCTATGGAGGGCTCGACTGGCCCGCGGGGTGGCCCTGGCTCTACGCCCTGAATCAGGGTCTGCACGTGGTGGCGGGCGTGGCGGCCATCCCCATCCTCCTGGCGAAGCTGTGGTCGGTCATCCCCAAGCTGTGGGAGCGTCCCGCGGTCAGGACCGCGGCCCACGCCGTCGAGCGGCTGAGCCTCATGCTGCTCGTCGGGTCGGCCCTGTTCGTCTTCTTCACCGGGGTGCTCAACATCCAGATCTACTATCCGTGGCAGTTCTCGTTCGTCCCGTCGCACCTCTACGGGGCGTTCATATTCCTCGCGGCGCTTGTGTTTCACATCGTCGTGAAGCTGCCTACGATGGCGCGCGCGTTCCGTGAGCGGGGCGTGGTCCGGCCGCTGAAGGAGAGCGCGGCGCAGACGACGGTCGAGCCCGTCGAGAGCAGCGAGAGCGTTTCCACCGCCCCGCGAGCGGCCACGATCTCCCGGCGCGGGCTGCTCGGAGCCGTGGGGGCGGCCTCCGTGGGCCTCGGCGCGATGATGGTCGGCCAGTCCGTCGGCGGGCCGCTGCGCGGGCTCGCGTTCCTCGCGCCGAGAGGCGTCGACACCGGCATCGGCCCCAACGACTTCCCGGTCAACAAGACCGCCGCCTCCGTTGGCGTCACGCCGGAGCAGACGGCCGCGGCTTGGAGGCTGAACGTCGTTGGACGCTTCGAGCTCTCGCTGACGAGGGACGACCTCCTGCGCCTGCCCCAGTCCTCCCACCGGCTGCCGATCGCCTGCGTCGAGGGTTGGTCCACGACGCAGGACTGGTCGGGGGTACCGATCGTCGAGCTCGCCGGGATGGCCGGCGTCGGCGAGCTCGAGTCGGTGTTCGTCGAATCGCTCCAGGAGGGGGGAGCGTTCGGCCAGACCACCCTCAACGCCGCTCAAGCCGCCGACCCACGCTCGCTGCTGGCGCTGACGGTGAACGGCGCCGACCTCTCGCTCGACCACGGCTTCCCGGCTCGCCTGATCGTCCCGGCGCTCCCCGGCGTCCACAACACCAAGTGGGTCGAGCGGCTCACCTTCCAGAGCGCCTAGTGGCGTCGTTGCGACGGCTCGGGGACGAGTACGGGGCGGGGCCGTTGCACCTGCTCTCGGCGCTCGCGAGCTTCGCCGTCGTCGGCTGGGCGTTCATGCACGTCTTCCAGCTGGGCGCGCCGTTCAACTTCCTGCTCTGGTTCGTCGCGGCGATCGTGGCCCACGACCTCATCCTCCTGCCGCTCTACTCGCTCGTCGAGCGCGGCGCCCACCGGCTGGCTCCGGCGCGCGCGCGGCCGGAGGGTGCGCCCGAGGCCGGGGCGGCGCCGAGCGCCCTGAACCATCTTCGTGTGCCCGCGGCGCTCTCCGGCCTGCTCCTGCTGCTGTTCTTTCCGCTCGTGCTCGGGGTCGCCGAGGAGGACTACGCAGCGGCTTCGGGCCTGAGCACGGACGTGTACCTCGGGCGCTGGCTTCTGCTCAGTGGCGTGTTCTTCCTGGCCTCCGGCGTGGTCTACGCGATCCGCCGCGGGCGGGCCGCCCGAGCCTGAGCCGTCGGGCGGTCGGCTACCGCACCCGGCCAACGAGCATCAGACCGTGTCCGTAGCCGCCGCCTGAGCGTGGCTCGAGGGCCCAGATCGCGCGAGCGAGGGCCGGCTGGGAGCGCATGGACCGCGTGAGGGCCCTCCGCCGCCTCGCGAGCGCGTGATGGACGCGCGAGGCGGAGCTCGCGGGCAAGGGTCCCAGCGGTGCGCCGAGCTCGCCGCACACAGCGTCCGATGCCGAGTCCGCCAGAAGCGCGTCGAGCGCGCGACGCGTCCGGGGCAGACCGGGCCAGTATCGTCCGTCGCCGATCTTCGGCCCGAACTGGATGCTGCGGTCGAGCGCGCATATCGGAGCGATTCCGGCCTGCTCGTAGATCGCCGCCAGCTCGGACGGCGCCCACGGGTGCACGCGCGCCTCGCGTCCGTCGAGCCGGTAGGGGATCGCCCTCGCCGAGCCCACGCCGGTCGTCCACAGCCGCGGCCACTCGAGCGAGCTCAGGCCGAGCGCCTCGAGCGCAACGATGGCGCCGGGCGCGGCGTGCCGCGCCAGGTCGATCAGAAGCCGCCGGAGCTCCGCGGGAGCGAGATGGGAGGCCACCCCGAACGTCGCGAGGTAGACGTCGAAGGGCTCCTCCCCGACCGGGCCGAGGCCGGCGCGCAGGTCGTGTAGCACGAGCTCGCCCGAAATGGGCGCAGGTCGAACGTCGACGCCCACGTAGCGTTCGAGCGCTTCTCCCGCAAAGCTCGCCGCCAGCCCGTCGCCGCAACCGAGGTCGAGCACCGCGCCGCCGCCGCTCGCTTCAAGCAGGCGAGGCACGAGGCGCGCGAAGAACTCACCCTCAAGCACGTCGCGCACCCTGTCGCGGCCGGTCGGGCCGGGGGCCTGAAGCAACTCGTTGCCGGCCATGGCGCGACCGTAGTGGGAGAACCGCGGCGCCGGGCGCTCGCGCGAGGCGCCGTAATCAAGCCGAAAGCACCGCCCGGGCGGGCGCTCGCCTGTGCCGCTACGCCGGTCACCGATCCTGCGCCGCCCGTTGTATGTCTCTTTCGCAGAATGGTCGTCAAACAAGTCTTTCTTGATGACCAATTTTGAGAAGCGACGTACAACCGCGCCGAGACGCCCGCGTCATGGAGGCCGCATGCCAGCCGAAACCGCCGCCGCGCCGGACCGCGGCCGCGCCGTGCCACCGCGTGTCCGGCTACAGGCCCAGCTGCCGGCCCACGATCTCGCGCATGATCTCGTCGGTTCCGCCGCCGATCGGGCCGAGCCTGCTGTCGCGCGCGGCGCGGTCGAGCTCTGCGATCTCCTCCGGGGAAGCGCCGGCCGCCGCCCGCAGCCGCAGCGCCGACTCCGCAACCTCGTAGGCCGCGCGCTGCGTCGCGAGCTTGGCGAGCGTGACCTCGCGCACCGCGTCGTCGCCGCGCGCAAAGCGGCGCAGCGCCTCGTAGGTGAGCGCGCGCCCCGCCTCGAGCCGCGTGACCATCTCGGCGACGGCGTGGCGCGCCGCCTGCCCGTTCGCAACCGCCGGCCGGCTCGAGCCGTCACGCGGCGCCAGCGTCCGCTCGACGCACGCCTGCATGCTGCCGATCGCGCCAAGCGCCATCAGCAGCCGCTCCCACTGGAAGTTGGCCATGATCAGGTAGAAGCCGCGGTTCTCCTCGCCCAGCAGGTTCTCTGCGGGGACGAAGACCTCGTCGAAGGCCAGCTCGGCGGTGTCCGACGCGTGCCAGCCGAGCTTCTCGAGCTTGCCCGCCACCGTGAAGCCCTCCATGCCGCGCTCCAGCAGGAGAAAGGAGATCCCGTGGTGTCCGCCCTCGTCGGTCGTCTTGACCGCGGTGACCACGAAGTCGGCGCGGACCCCGTTCGTGATGAACGTCTTCGATCCGCTGACGACGTAGCCGCCGTCGACCCGCCGAGCGCGGGTCCTGATGCCGGCCACGTCGGAGCCGGCCCCCGGCTCGGTTATCCCGAGCGCCGCGACCTTCTCGCCGCGGATCGCCGGCGCGAGGAAGCGGCGCTTCTGCTCCTCGGTGCCGAACTTCCACACCGGCGGCGTCGCGATCCCGGTGTGGGCCCCGATCGCCGCCGCGAGCCCGCCGGACCCGCAGCGCGGCAGCTCCTCGGTCCACACCGCGTCCAGCACGTGGTCGGCGCCGCGGCCGCCGTACTCGCGCGGGTATTTGAGCCCGAGGTAGCCGCGCGCCGCGAGCTCCTCGAAGACCTCCGTCGGGAACCATCGCTTGCGCTCCCACTCAGCGGTACGCGGCCGCAGCTCCTCCGCCACGTACGCGCGCGCCTCCGCGCGGAAGCGCTCGTGCTCGGCGGTGAACGGCGGAACGGGAGTGGCCATCGAGCCGCTCGACGCGGAGGCGAAGGCCGCGGCCCGCCTAGAGCCCGTAGGAGCGACCGATCACGTCGAGCATGATCTCGTCGGTCCCGGCGCCGATCCGGTTGAGCCGCAGGTCGCGCCACACGCGCTCTACGCCGTACTCCTTCATGTAGCCGGCGCCGCCGTGGATCTGGATGCACTCGTCGGCGACCTCGACCGCGATGCGCGAGGCGTACAGCTTCGCGATCGTGATCTCGCGAACCGGGTAGTCGCCGTTCTCGACCCGCCAGGCGGTCGTGTAGACGAGCTGGCGCGCGCTCTCGATCTTCGTGGCCATCTCGGCGAACTTATGGCGGATGACCTGGAAGTGCCCGATCTGGCGGCCGAACGCTTCACGCTCCTTCGCGTACTGGAGCGTCTTGTCGAACACGCGCTGCGCGCCGGCCACGGCGCCCGCGGCGCCAATCATCCGCTCGCCCTGGAGCTCCCACATGATGTGGTAGAAGCCCTTGCCGACCTCGCCGAGGACGGCGTCGGCCGGCACGCGCACGTCGTCGAACGCGAGCAGCGCCGTGTCCGAGGCGTGCATGCCGAGCTTCTCGAGCTTCTTCTCGCGGATGACGCCGGGCAGGTCCATGTCGACGACGAACAGCGTGAAGCCGTCGTAGCCGGCGTCGTCGTCGGTCTTGGTCACAAGCACGATGAAGTCGGCCCGGTGGCCGTTGGTGATGTAGGTCTTGGACCCGTTGATGACGTACTCGTCGCCGTCGCGGACGGCGCGCGTGCGGATCGCGGAGACGTCCGAGCCCGCGCCCGGCTCGGTGATCCCGAGGCAGGAGATCTTCTCGCCCTTGATCGCCGGGACGAGGTAGCGCTGCTTCTGCCCCTCGGTCCCGAAGAGATGGATCGGCGGCGTGGCCATGTCGGTGTGCACGGCGATCCCCATCGCCAGCCCGCCCGAGTTGGAGCGCGCCATCTCCTCGGCAAGGATCAGGTTGCAGTAGTAGTCGCCACCCTGGCCGCCGTACTCGTCGGGGTAGGAGAGGCCGAGGAAGCCGAGCTCGCCCATGCGCGGGAAGACCCAGTTCTCGAAGGTCGTCTCCTCCCACTTCTCCGCGTGCGGCGCGAGCTCGCGCTCGACGAACGTGCCGATCGACTCGCGCAGCCGCTCGTGCTCTTCGGTGAAGATGAAGTGGCGCTGCGTCGACCCGTAGTCCGGCTTGAGGACGCTCTGGTCGGTGGCGGGCGATACGGCGGAGCTCATGTCGGCGTGGCCTCCTGTTGGTTCTCGGCGGGTCCACGACGCTACCGGAGCGGCGCCGCAAAGTAAACAGTGGCGCTTTCTACTTGCTACCGGGCCCGGTTCCAGTAGGGTGAAATCGCGTGCCGTACGAGACGATCTCCTACGACCTGGCCGGCACAGGCGTGGCGACGGTCACGCTCGACCAGCCGGAGACGCGCAACGCGCTCTCGAACGAACTGCTCGGCGAGTTGATCGACGCGCTCGAGCGGGTTCGCGACGACGAGGCGGCGCGGTGCGTGGTCCTGACCTCGTCGCACGAGCGGATCTTCTCCTCGGGCGGGAATTTGTCGGGATTCTCCGGCGACGTGCCGCTCGTCCACAAGCACTTCGGCTCGGAGCGCTTCGTGCACCTGTTCCGGCTGCTCGGCGAGCTCGGCAAGCCCTCCCTCTGCGCCGCCAACGGGCACGTGCTCGCGGGCTCCGTCGGGGTCGCGCTGGCGTGCGACCTGGTGATCGCCAAGGAGAGCGCCGGATTCGGAACGCCCGAGATCAACGTCGGCCTGTTCCCGTTCATGATCATGGCCCTGATCTATCGCAACGTCCCGCGCAAGAAGACCAACGAGATGATCCTGCTCGGCGAGCGGATGACCGCGCACGAGGCGCTCGCGGCCGGGCTCGTGAACCGCGTCGTGGCCGAGGACGAGTTCGACGCGGCGGTGGACGAGTGGGCGACGAAGCTCGCCTCGAAGTCGCCGGCCCTGATGCGGCTCGGAAAGGACGCGATGTTCCGCCAGCAGGACATGGCCTTCCACGACGCGCTCGAGTTCCTCCACGCGCAGCTCTCGCTCGCCCTGTCCACCGAGGACGTCGTCGAAGGCGTGCAGGCCTTCTTCGAGAAGCGCGAGCCGGAGTGGACGGGGCGTTGATGGCCGCCACCGCTGCCGAGCCGCCCGTGTCGCTTGTAGCCCTTCGCTGCCGCACCTCCGATCGGACCGCCGCGCTGGTCGGGGGCGTGGACGAGCTCACGCCGCTGATCGGGAAGCGGCTCGGGGTCGAGCCGCGGGCGATCGGCTCGCTGTCGGAGCCACGCGCCGACACCTGGGAGGATGACCTCCGCGCCTCACGCGGCTGCGTGCTCGAGGCGGGCGGACAGGTCGACGACGCGTTCGACGCAGGCCGTCTCCCGGTGCTGCTGGCCGGCGAGTGCTCGGTGGCGATGACGACGCTGCCCACGGTCGCGCGGCACCGGCCCGACGCCCGCATCCTCTGGCTCGACGCCCACGGCGACTTCAACACGCCCGCCACGACGACCAGCGGCTACCTGTCCGGGATGGCGCTGGCCGGCGCCTGCGGCCTGTGGGAGACGGGCTTCGCGGGCGTCGTCGCACCCGAGCGCGTGGTGCTCGCCGGCGTGCGCGACCTCGAGCCGGCGGAGCGCGACCTGGTCGAGCGCAGCCCGGTGACGGTGATCGGGACGAGCCTCGAGACGCTCGTCGCTACCCAGAACGCGCTCGACCGCCATCCGGTCTACGTGCATCTGGACCTGGACGTGCTCGACCCGGAGTCGTTCCCGGCCGAGTTCCCGGCGCCCGCCGGGCTCACGCCCGAAAAGCTCTACGACCTCTTCGAGGCGATCGCCGGGGAGTGCGAGGTCGTGGGGCTCGAGGTCACCGCCTTCTGCGCGCCGGACGACCCGGTCGAGCGCAGGGCGGTTGCGCGAACCGCGTTCGCAGCGATCGAGCCGCTGCTCGAGGCGGTCGAGAGGGGGGCGCATGTCAGCCACTGAGGCGCGCGGCGAGCAGGGCTCCGCGCTGCGCCCGCTCGTCGAGGACCTGCACGCGCGCCGCGACCAAGCGCGTCTCGGGGGCGGCGAGGAGCGGATCCAGCGCCAGCACGAGCAGGACAAGCTGACCGCGCGCGAGCGCCTCGACCTACTGATCGACGAGGGCACGTTCACCGAGCTCGGCATCCACGGCAGGCCGCACTTCTCCCAGCGCGCGATGGAGGGGAAGGAGGCGCCCGCCGACGGCGTCGTGACGGGCTATGGCAGCGTCGAGGGCAGGGCGGTGGCGGTCTGCGCTTACGACTTCACCGTCATGGCCGGTTCGATGGGGATGACCGGTGAGCTCAAGGTGACCCGCCTGCGCGAGCTCGCCCTCTCGAAGCGGATCCCGTTCATCTGGCTGCTCGACTCTGCCGGCGCCCGCATCCAGGAGGCCGTCGGCTCGCTGTTCGCCGGCTCCGGCTTCCTGTTTCGCGAGGAGGTCGTGATGAGTGGGGTGATCCCTCAGATCGCGGCGCTCATGGGGCCGTGCGCCGCCGGCACCGCCTACATCCCCGGACTGGCCGACTTCGTTCCGATGGTCAAGGGGCGCGGCTCGATGGCGCTCGCCGGGCCGCACCTCGTGAAGGCCGTGACCGGCGAGGACGTGACCCAGGAGGAGCTCGGCGGCTCGCGCGTCCACTGCCGCAAGTCAGGGGTGGCGGACCTCGAGGTGGCCTCCGACGAGGACTGCATCCA
>JBPCPH010000196.1:0-3341 GCA_050999415.1 Thermoleophilaceae bacterium | reverse complement strand
GCGCGTAGCCGAGGATCGACGCGAGCAGGACTGCCAGCGGGCCGCCGACCGCGAAGGAGGCCGCGAGCCCCGAGAGCGCCTCATCGCGGTCGGCGAGCGTTTGCCCGACCGCCACCACGGTCGGCTCGCCGCCCGGCCCCACGACCGGCAGCGCGAGAACGCGCGCCGTGCCCTCGATTCCCGCCACCTCGCGCTCGAACAGGAACTGCTCGCCCGCCGCGCGCTCGAGCTCCCCGGGGGCCAGCGCCGGCGCGTCGGCCCCGCCAGTTGCGTCGGTCACCCGGCCGTCGGCGGACAGGACCTGAGCGAAGCCCTCCTCCGCGTCCTCGAGGGCGCCGGCGTCGGCGCTGCCGGGAGCGGATTGCTGCGCCAGCGCCGCCACGGCGTCGGCGCGGGCGCGAAGGCCCTCGTCCACCGCCTCGCTGAGGTTGGCGTCGAGGCGGAGGTAGACGAACAGGCCGGCGCCGGCGAGCACGAGCACCATCGCGAGCGCGAACGCGGCCGTCAGCCGGGCGCGGATCGGGACGCGGCTCACTCGCCGCCGTCCTTTCGCAGCCGGTAGCCCATGCCGCGAACGGTCTCGAGCGACGTGACCCCGAACGGTCGGTCGAGCTTCTCGCGCAGGTAGCGCACGTAGACCTCGACCACGTTCGAGCGCTGCTCATATCCAAGGTCCCACGCGGCCTCCAGCAGCTGGGTCTGGCTGAACACCTGACCCGGACGGCGCATGAACGTCTCGAGCAGGGCGAACTCCCGCGCCGAGAGCTCGATCTCGCTGTCGCCGCGCCACACCTGGCGGGTCGCGGGGTCGAGGCGCAGGTCGCCGACCACGAGCACCGTCGGGCGCTCCACAGGCCCTCGCCGCACGAGCGCCCGCAGGCGCGCCAGCAGCTCCGCCAGCGAGAACGGCTTGGTCAGGTAGTCGTCCGCACCCTCGTCGAGGCCGCGCACCCGGTCCTCCACCGAGTCGCGCGCGGTCAGCATGATCACCGGCAGCCACACGCCTTCCGAACGGAGCCGGCGGCAGGTCTGGAACCCGTCCGCGTCGGGCAGCATCACGTCGAGCACGACGGCGTCGTACTCGGTGGCCCTCACCATCCAGAGCGCGTCGGAGCCCTTGGCCGCCACGTCGGCGACGATCCCCTCGCCGCGCAGGCTGCGGCGGATGGCGGCGGCCATCCGTAGGTCGTCCTCGACGAGCAGCACGCGCATGTCTCCATCATGGCGCGCTACCTGAGAAGAAACTGAGAAGAGCCTGGGAGTGTCGGCGCGCTGGGGGCCCAGCGCCTCAGGAGGTTCCGGCGATGGCCCGCAGCTCAGCCGGCCGCAGCATCACGATCAGCTCGCCGCGATCCACGCCCGCGAGGCCGCCTTTCTTCATCCGGACCTGCGCTCCGGTCAGGTCGTGGACGGCCATCGAGAAGTCGGGGTCGTGGCCCACGAGCAGCACCTCGCCGAGCCCGGCGGCGAGCTGGTTCGCGTCGAAGGGCCCGCCGGCGAGCGCGGGCTCGTGCTGCGGCTCCGCGCGGAGGGGCTCGCACGCCAGCCGAGCCGTCTCGGCGGCGCGCACCTTGGGACTGGTGAGGCAGGCCTCGATCTTCACCCCGAGCGCCGCCAGCGCGGCGCCGGCCGCGGCCGCCTGCCGCTCGCCCTTCTTCGTCAGCTCCCGCTCTGCATCCGGCGAGCCGTCCGCGGCGTCCCCATGGCGAAGGAGCCAGAGCACGGCGTGACTGTAGACGGTCCGTCTGGCCCCGGGTCGCCACGCCGCACGCTCGGTCACGGCCTCTTCACACGGCGATCACCACCCGTTCACCGGTTCCGCGCGGGCGCCCGCGACGCTCTCGTCACGATGACAGCCTGGGTGGACCTGCACTTCCACCTGCTCCCTGGCGTGGACGATGGGCCCGCGACCATGGAGCACTCGCTCGCACTGGCTCGCGCCGCCGTGCGCGACGGCACCGCAACGGTGGTGGCCACGCCGCACGTTCGCGGCGACTTCCACGCGGAGGTGGACGACCTGCCCGCGCGCGTCCGCGAGGTCCGCGCGGCGCTCGCGACGGAGGCCATCCCGCTGCGCGTCCTGTGCGGGGCGGAGCTCGGCCACGACATGGTCGCCCGACTGACGGAGAGCGAGCTCCATACCGTGGCCGTCGGGCCGCTGGGGGCGCGCTGGCTCCTGCTGGAGAGCCCGTTCGCGATCGACCCGGCGTTCCACGACGCCGCCGACGAGCTGCGCGAGCGCGGCTTCGGCGTGGTCCTGGCGCACCCGGAGCGCAGCGCCGCGCTGCTCGCCGACGACGGCGCAGGGCTGCGCCGCGAAGTCGACCGGGGCGCCGCGCTCCAGGTCAACGCGAGCTCGCTGGTGGGCGACCACGGGCCGACGGCACGCGCCGCGGCGAACCTGCTCGTGCACGCCGGCGTCGCGGGGGCGCTCGCCTCAGACGCGCACTCGCTGGCCCGCGGCCCTGCGCTCAAGCGCGGGCTGCGCGCCGCGATACGGGCCGGCGTCCCCGAGCCGGTGGCCCGGCGGGCCACCGAGCTCGGGCCGATACGGCTCGTGAGCGGCGGTCTCCTACGCTCCCGCACGCCCGCCTACGCCAGCTGAACCCCGAGCCGATCGTAGGCCGCCGCCTCGAGCCGGCTCATGCCGTGGCGCTCCGCCGCCTCGGCGAGCTGCCCGTCGATCCGGGGGGCGAAGCGAGCCGGCGGGTCCGCCGCCGCCATCTGCCGTGCGCGTCCAAGGTCGCGCCCGCGGAACGAGCCCCAGACCGCGAAGGTGATGCCCGGAGTCTGGATGTTCACGAAGAACGTGCGCCCGTCCGGTGAGAACGTGGGCCCGGCCAGCTCGCTGTCGTTGAGGCGGTTCGACGCGAACTCGTAGACGCGCCCCGTGGGCGTGATGCCCATCACCCGGTTCTCGCCGTCGCCGTCCTCGCAGAACCAGAGGTCGCCGAAGGGCGTCACCACGACGTTGTCCGGCGACTCCATCCCCTCCACCTCGGTGCCCTCGAAGAAGAGCTCGAGCGTCTCGGTCGCAGGCAGGTAGCGGAAGATCTGGCCGAGCCGCTCCTCACCGCCGGCAGTGTCAGAGAACCAGAACGCGCCCCCCGCGAAGTGGCAACCCTCGAGCCGGTTGAAGCGCACGCAGCCCTTGGCGAGCGCGTCGTCGTGGGGCTCCTCCGCGCTCACGCCGCGCCAGACGACTCCGAACCGCTGACCCGGCTCGAAGAAGTCGACGTCCTGCGCCGGGCGCTCCTCGATCGCGAGCGCCTGAAGCCTCCCGCCCTCCTGAAGCGCACCGGGTCGTGGGCTGCGGTCGTCCGGGTAGGTACCGGTAGAGG
>JBPCPH010000178.1:0-6332 GCA_050999415.1 Thermoleophilaceae bacterium | reverse complement strand
GGCAAGCACGTCTTCGGAGTCGGGCAGCAGCGCCGAGCTGTACGGTCGGCTCTCGTCGAGGAAGGGGATGCAGTACTCGCTGAGCAGGCGGCGGGGCTGTGGCAGGTAGGCGACGAGCGGCTTGTGCGGGTAGATCAGGTAGGCGTAGGCGCCGCTGGGCCCAGGCGTGCCGCCGGTCGCCTCGCCGCCGCGCGCGGTCGCGCCCGCGGGGCTCAGGTTTCCGCCCGGAGGCCGGCCGCGGTCCCGCGAACCGCGTGTGCGCCCCTCGGCGCCGGGGCGCCGCGCCTGGGCGCCCCAAACTCGGATGAATCCGAGGTCGCGGTACATCGCCCACTCCTCGTCGTTGACGCAGGAGCGAAGGAGCTCGCGGGCGCGTTGCTCGGCGCGGCGTTCGCCGCCGGGGTCGGGCAGGTCGAGGAGCTCGCGTCCCGCCCGGTCGGCGCGCCGCTCGGCGAGTCGCCGGCGGGTGCGACCCACTCCCCGCGCGATCGCCGGCAGCGCGAGGACCGCCGCCACGATCAACAGTGCGAGGAGCGCCAGGAGCATCTAGGTGGCTAGCCGCCCGCGGCGCGGGGGAAGAAGATCACACGCTCGGCCTGCGACGGGATCTCCTCGTAGTCGCGGATCATCAGCGCCTCGCGGCGACCGCTCGCCGAGTCACGAGTGGGCACCGCCGCCCACATGCCCCCGTCGAGCTGGCGCCGGAACTCCTCGATGAGCCGCTCCTCGTCCTCGCGCGCGCGCCGGTCGCCCTCGGCGAGGAGCACCTCGCCGTGGCCCGGCCTCATGCGTAGGAACCTGATGTTCGCCATTCTTAGCGCTGCCTCTCCCGACTCGACGGGCTCGCGATTATGTCAAAGCGACGACGCCCGTCCGCCGCGCGATGTTGAGGGCGTCGACCGGTCCCGGCCCCGCGCCGAGCCCTCGTAGCCCGTCACGGACGGCGGCCGCCGCCACCTCTCGGGCGGCGCGCGCGGCGTCGAGCGGCGCGGCCCCGCGGGCGAGGAACGCAGCCAGCGCCGAGGAGTGAGTGCAGCCCGACCCGTGGGCGGCGCCGTCGGGATGGCGTTCCCCCGGGATCGCCACGATCCGAGCACCGTCGAAGAAGACATCCGCGGCCTCCGCGCGGTGCCCGCCGGTAACGACGACCGCGTCCGGGCCGAGGGCGTGGCCCGCCCGCGCGAGCGACCCGGCATCGTCGGCTGCCTCGCGGGCGTCACCCAGGTCGGGAGGGGCGCCGCCGGGCCCGCCGTCGAGCCGCCCCGCCTCAGCGAGCACTCGCGCCTCCGAGAGGTTGGGCGTGGCGACCGTGGCCCGCGGAAGGAGGCGCTTCCGCAGGGCGCGCCGGGCATCCTCGTGCAGCAGCACCGCCCCGCTCTCGGCGACCATCACCGGGTCGAGCACAACCGGCACGTCCCCGGCGAGGTCGAGCGCATGCTCGACCGCCTCGATCGTGTCCACCGACCCGAGCATCCCGATCTTCACCGCGTCCACGCCGATGTCCTCGGCGACCGCGCGCACCTGGTCCACGATCGACTCCGGCGGGACCGCGTGGACCGACCGGACCCCGGTCGTGTTCTGAGCCGTGATCGCCGTGATCGCAGTCATCCCGTGGACGCCGCAGCTCGCCAGCGCCTTGAGATCAGCCTGGATGCCCGCTCCTCCCCCCGAGTCGGACCCCGCGATGGCGAGGACGCGCGGCGGCGGGTGGATGGGGGCTGACATGACAGCGTCAAGGCTAGATGCCTTGGCCGGTGCGCTCGTAGGCGCCGAGCCCGTCCCGCGCCACGAGGCCCATGAGCTCGAGCCTTCCGAGCGCGGCTCGAACCTCAGCCGCCGGCAGTCGCGCCGACCGGCCGATCGCCTCGACCCCCTCCCCCGCCTCGACGGCGTCCAGCACCCGGCGGGCCGGCGGCTCCAAGTCGACGACGCTCGAAGCCTCACGGACGGCCGCCGCGAGCGCTTTACGGCGCCTGCGCAGATCCGGAGTCCAATCCCCGTCCCCGGCACCCGCCTCGTCGCGCCGCCCCCCGGACCCGGCGCGCGACCTCCCACGGTCGCGCGCGCGTACCTGGCCCACGCCGAGCAGGTCGTCGAGGACGTCCTCCGGCCCGCGGATCACTCGTGCACCGTCGCGTAGCAGCCCGTTCGAACCGGCCGCCCGCTTGCCGGTGACGCGGCCCGGGACCGCTCCGACGTCGCGCCCGAGCTGGGTCGCGAAGTCGGCCGTGATCAGCGAGCCGGAGGCCTCCTGAGCCTCGACCACCACGGTGAGCTGACCGAGTGCCGCCATGATGCGGTTGCGAGCGGGAAAGCTCCACCGCATCGGGGCCGTTCCGGGAGGGAGCTCCGAGACGATCGCGGCCCGCGCCCGGATCGTCTCGTAGAGGTGGCGATGCGCAGCTGGATAGGGCACGTCGGCCCCCGACGCCAGTACCGCGATCGCCCCGCGGCCGCCCTTCATCGCGCCCCGGTGGGCGGCTGCGTCGACCCCGAGTGCCAGTCCGCTCACCACCGTGACGCCCGCAGCCGACAATCCCCGGCCGAGCGTCGCCGCCACCTCGAGCGCGTAGGGAGTGGCGGCGCGGCCACCCACGATCGTCACCACCGGCTCGGCCAGCAGCGCGCGCAGGCGGCCTCGCCCGCCGGCCACGTAGAGGGCGGCAGGCGGGTCCGAGAGCCGGAGCAGGTCGCCCGGGTAGCTCGACGAGTGGCGGCACACGCAGTCAAGCCCAGCCCGCGTCAGCTCTTTACTCGCACGGCGGGCGTCGAACTCACGCCTGAAGCGATCCAGCTCGTCGCCGGCGCCCTGGCCGCCGACGGCTTCGACGAGGTCGTCGTCCGAGAGCTCGAGCAGGCCCGTCGGTCGTCGCCGACCGCCGCCCAGCAGGCCGGCGATGCGCGGCGAGAGGCGCCCGATGAGTGCGCCGCGCCGCAGGCACTCGGCGCAGGCCGACGACTCCTCGTCGTCGCCTCCCGTGAGCGGTCCCGTCGCGCTTTCGGCGTCCGCGGGCACCGTCATGCCGCAGCCCGCCACGCGGCTCCCATCCGGTAGGCGAGCGCCTCGTCGAGGTGAGGCGCTCGGATCGACTCACTTGCGGCGAGGTCGGCGATCGTGCGGGCGAGCCGCAGCACCCGGTCGTGGCCGCGCGCGCTCAGGCTCGAGTCACGCCGGCCCTGGCTGAGCAGGACACGGGCGTCTCGCTCGAGGTGGACGGGTCCGCCGCTGGATCGCCCGCGCAGCGCCGCGTCCGAGAGCCGCCCGCTCGCGTCCAGCCGCTCCCGTGCTCGCGCCCGGGCGCCGGCCACACGCTCGCGCACGGTCGCGCTCTCGTGGTGGAGGTCTCGGGCTCGCGGCCCCATCGCGCCCGCGGGAACGGGCTCCAGCGCGCAGACGAGGTCGATCCGATCCAGCAGCGGGCCGCTCAGCTTGCGCCGGTAGCGAGCACGGTCGGTGGCGGAGCAGACGCAGTCATCGCCGGGCCTCCCGCATGGACAGTCGTTGCACGCGCCCACCAGCATGAAGTCCGCCGGAAACGTGAGCGTGCGCTGGCGCCTGGTGATCTCGACGCTCCCGGCCTCGAGCGGCTCCCGCAGCGCCTCGAGCGCCGGTCGAGAGAACTCCGCCAGCTCGTCGAGGAACAGGACGCCACGGTGCGCCAGCGTGATCTCGCCCGGCCGGGGGCCGGGGCCGCCGCCAACCAGGCCCGACGGCGAGATCGTGTGATGAGGCGCCCGAAACGGGCGATCGGCGGCGAGCCGTCCCCCCGCGAGCCCGGCGACGCTGTGCACCCGGGTGATTTCGAGCGCCTCCTCGAGCGTGGGCGGCGGCAGGATGCCGGGCAGGCGCCGCGCCAGCATCGTCTTCCCGACTCCCGGCGGGCCCACCATCAACAGATGGTGACCGCCGGCGGCCGCGATCTCGAGCGCGCGCCGCGCGTCGGCCTGACCGCGGACGTCGCCCACGTCGGGGCCTCGGTGGTCTTGCCTTCGCGCGGGTGCGGGCGGCGGCCGCGTCGGCGCGAGCCTGCCGCGCAGGAGGTTTGCCATCAGCGCCAGGGAGGGCACTCCACACACCTCGATCCCCTCGATCAGCGCCGCCTCGGGAGCGTTCTCCACCGGGACGATCAGCCGCTCGAATCCAGCGCTCCGGGCACCCATCGCGAGCGCGATCGCGCCCGGCACGGGTCGCAGTGCGCCGCCGAGGGACAGCTCTCCGCAGACGGCGTAGGACCCGAGACCCTCGGCCGGGACCTGGCTCGAGGCGGCCAGGAGCGCGACTGCCAGCGCGAGGTCGAAGCTCGGTCCTGACTTGCGAAGGTCCGCCGGGGCAAGATTGGCCGTCAGGCGCTTGAGCGGGAACTCGAGCTGCGAGTTCAAGAGCGCCGCCCGGACGCGCTCACGGGCCTCCCGAACCGCGGCGTCGGGCAAGCCCACCACGGTGAACGCTGGGAGCCCGCGCCGGACGTCGACCTCGACCGTCACCTCGACGCTGTCGACGCCCTCGATGGCAAAGGTGGCGACGCTCGCGAGCATCGCCGGCGACGCTACGCGGGCGCGGCGCGCGGAAGCGCATCGCGCGTTACGGGTGGCCTCCAGCGGCGTGACTTCGTCGTGCGGGTCGTCGGCGGGCCCTGGAGGCGTTACGAGCTCGTCACAAGCGAGCGGCGACCCGTGACAGGGCCTGCTCTAGCGTCGCTCCGCGTGCCCGTAGACGGTCGTCGCGCCACCGGAGCGCTCGGAGAGCGACTTGCCGAGGCGCACCTCGTGAGCACGGGATACCGCGTGCTCGAGCGCAGGGCCCGAACCCGCTACGGGGAGCTCGACATCGTCACGGTCGGCCACGGCTGCCTGGTCTTCTGTGAGGTCCGGGCGCGCGTCGCGGCGGGCCGGAGCCCGAGCCGCGGCGCATCCGACCCGGGCGGTCCACTCGAGTCGATCGGACCCCAGAAGCAACGGCGGCTGCGGCGGCTCGCCCGCGAGTGGCTGACTTCGCGTTGCATGTCCGCGGCGGCAGACGAGGGCGGCTGGCCCGCGGGCGTGGAGCGGCTGCGGTTCGATGCGATCGGGGTCATCGTGGCGCGCGACGGGACGCTGCTCGACCTCGAGCACGTCGAGGACGCATTCTGAGAAGGCTCTGCCCTCATGGGCGGCGGGGGGCGCCGGTGCTTGTCATCCCTTTGAGAAATGGTCACTCAACAAGTCTTTCGAAGGGACCATTCTGGGCCAGGAAGCGATGTAGCGACCGCCGCGTTCGCGCGACGAGCCCCGACGACGGACCGATCGGGGCCGGGACCGCTTGGGGCGCGGGGCGGACCGGAGGCCCCGGGACGCCTGTCGCTCAGCCGTCCAGCGCCAGCTGCTGGTAGGCGATCGACTGAAACGAGAGGCGGTGGAGCGGCGAGATCCCGTTCAGGGCGATCGCAGCGCGGTGCTCGGGGGTGGAGTAGCCGACGTTCGCCGCGAAGTCCCAGCCGGGATGACGCGACTCGGCGCGGCGCATGTAGCGGTCGCGCGTGACCTTCGCGAGGACGGAGGCGGCGGCGATCGCGGCGCTACGGGAGTCGCCGCCCACGACCGCGCGCTGCTCGCGTGGGAACTCCGGGATCCTGAACCCGTCCGAGAGGCACACGAGGCCGCCCTCGCCGCCCGCAGTGACCACGTCGCGCGTCACCGCGAGCAGCGCCGAGCGCAGGGCGTCGATGTTCGTCACGTGAAGGCCGTGCGCGTCGATCCCGCGAACGCAGCGGGAGACGATCGCGGCCCGGCTCGCCGCCCTCAGCACCAGCGGGTAGAGCTCCTCGCGGCCGGCCTCGTCGTGCTGCTTCGAGTCGTTGAGGCGCGCGAGCGCGCGCCGGTCGGAGAGCGAGAGGCGCTCGAGGTCGAACAGGACCGCCGCGGCGACGAGCGGCCCGGCGAGGGAGCCGCGGCCGGCCTCGTCGGCGCCCGCCACGAAGCGTCGCCCGAGCGACCGGTCAAACGCGAACAGGCGCCGGCCGCTGCGGCGCCTGCGCGCCTGGCCGCGGCGGCGGGCCGGCGCCGGCGCTCGGCCGTTGTGGCTAGAGCCCGCCGATCCTGTCGATCGGCCAGTAGGTGACGAAGGCGTTGCCGATGATGGAGTCCTCGGGGACGGGACCCCAGACACGGCTATCGGCGCTCGACCCACGGTTGTCGCCCATCATAAAAAAGTGGTCCGGCGGAATCGTGATCTCGTCCGGGAGGTTGCAATTGCCGCATGCCACGTCGCCCTTGACGTACGGCTCGTCGAGCGGCTCGCCGTTGATGTTCACGATGCCGTCGATCACGGTCAGCTCGTCGCCCGGCTCCCCCAC
>JBPCPH010000130.1:0-5189 GCA_050999415.1 Thermoleophilaceae bacterium | reverse complement strand
CATGAAGGTGCTGCTCACCAACGACGACGGGATCCAGGCCACCGGCCTGAACGCCGTGCGCAGGGCGCTCCACGAACTGCAGGACATCGAGCTGGCCGTGATCGCGCCCGACTCGAACCGGAGCGCCACCGCGCGCAGCATCACCACTCGCCAGCCGCTCTGGGTGGAGGAGGTCGAGTTCGAGGACGGGAGCGTGGGCCACGCGACAGACGGCACCCCGGTCGACTGCGTCCGCTTCGCGGCGCTCGGCCTGCTCGACTTCCAACCCGAGCTGATCGTCTCGGGCATCAACCACGGCGCCAACCTCGGTGACGACATCACCTACTCGGGCACGGTGGCCGCCGCGCTCGAGGGCATCGTGCTCGGCTTGCCGGCGATCGCGGTCTCGCAGCAGTCGCCGCGCGGGGAGCTCGACTTCCGCGCCGGCGACAGCTGGCAGGTCGACCACTTCGCCCAGGCGGCCGCGTTCGTCGCCCGTCTCGTCGAGGAAATCGACGACGTGCCGATGCCCGAGCGCACGCTGCTGAACGTCAACTGTCCGATCAGCGCCGCGCGCGGGGTCCGCGCCTGCCGCCTCGGCCGGCGCATCTACCGCGACCGGCTCGAGCTCGACGAGGAGGCCGAAGGCCGTCGCCGCTACCGGATCTACGGCGACGACCCCTCCTACCACCACGAGGATGGCACCGACTTCGCGGCGATCGCGGACGGCTTCATCGCGGTCACGCCGCTCCACTTCGACCTGACCGCGACCGACAGCGTCGACGCGCTGCACGGCTCGAAGCTGGATCGCCTCCTCACTCCGGCGGCGCGCGAGGTCGGCACCGCCGCCGAAGCCGACGCGCGCGGTGGCTGACCGCAAGCCGGCCGAGCGCGCGCGGGAGCTCCGGCGCGAGCTCGAGCGCCACAACCATCGCTACTACGTCCTCGACGACCCGGAGGTCTCGGACGCCGACTACGACGCGCTTCTCGACGAGTTGCGCGCGCTCGAGCGCGAGAACCCGGACTTGCGCACGCCCGACTCGCCCACCCAGCGCGTGGGCGGGCGGCCGCTCGAGAAGTTCACGCAGGTCGAGCACCTCCAGCCGATGCTCTCGCTCGCCAACGCCCGCAGCGAGGATGAGCTTCGAGCTTGGGAGACGCGGATTCGCAACCGCCTGATCAAGGACGGCGTCGAGGAGGCCGCGCTCGAGTACGTGGCCGAGCCGAAGATCGACGGGCTCGCGATCTCGCTCGTCTACCGCGACGGCGCGCTCGAGCGCGGCGCCACGCGCGGCGACGGGCAGATCGGCGAGGACGTGACCCACAACCTCAAGACGATGGGCGCGATCCCGCTGCGGGTCGAGAGCGCGCCGGCGCTGCTCGAGGTCCGTGGTGAGGTCTACCTGCCGCGGTCGGCATTCGCGAAGCTCAACGAGCAGCGTGCCGCGGCCGGCGAGCCCACCTTCGCGAACCCGCGCAACTCGGCCGCCGGCTCGATCCGGCAGCTCGACCCCGGCGTGACGGCGTCGCGGCCGCTGTCGATCTGGTGCTATGGGGTCGGCGCCGTCGAGGGGCTCGACCACGCGACCCACCGCGAATGGCTCGAGTGGCTCGGACGGCACGGGTTCAAGGTGAGCCCGGGGGTCGAGGTGCACGACGACGTCGAATCGCTCGCGCGCGGCTGCCGCGAGTGGGAGGAGCGGCGCGAGCACCTCGACTACGAGATCGACGGCGTCGTGGTCAAGGTCAACGACCTCGACCTGCAGCGGCGCCTCGGGGTGGTCGGGCGCGAGCCACGCGGCGCGATCGCCTGGAAGTTCGAGGCGATGACCGGCCAGACCAAGCTCAGGTCGATCATGTGGAACGTCGGGCGGACCGGGCACCTGATCCCGTTCGCCAACCTCGAGCCGGTGCAGCTGTCGGGCGCGACCGTCCAGCTCGCCACTCTTCACAACGAGGAGGACCTGCGCCGCAAGGACGTGCGCGAGGGCGACGAGGTGATCGCCATGCGGGCCGGCGACGTGATCCCGCAGGTGGTCTCGCCCACCGCCGCGGCGCAGCGGCGCCGAAAGCGCGGCCCTGTGCCCGTGCCGCCGGAGCACTGCCCCGCCTGCGGCACGGCGACGGTCAAGCCCGAGGACGGCGTCTGGACCATCTGCCCCAACCGCGCGTCGTGTCCCGGCCAGATCTTCCAGTCGGTCAAGCACTTCGTCCGGCGCGGCGCGATGGACATCGACGGGTTCGGCGAGAAGCAGGCGGAGCGCTTCCTGTCGGAGGGGTTGATCAGCGACGTCGCCGACGTCTACGAGCTGACCTCCGAGCGGCTCGAGGCGCTCGAGGGCTTCGGGGCGGTGTCGGCGGGCAACCTCGTCGAGGCGATCGAGCGCTCGAAGGCGCAGCCGTTCAGCCGCGTCCTCTTCGCGCTCGGGATACCGGGCATCGGCTTCGTCAACGCGCGCGCGCTGGCGGACCAGTTCCGCTGGATCGACGCGCTGCTGGCGGCCGACGCGGAGGCGATCGCGCAGACCGCCGGCATCGGCCCCGTGCTCGCCGCCACGATCGCCGAGACGCTGGCCGAGGAGCGGACGCGCAAGCTTCTGGAGCGACTGCGCGCCCACGGGCTGTCGATGGAGCAGGAGGAGGGGGCGGCGGTCGCCGGGCCGCTCGCCGGCAAGACCCTGGTGCTGACCGGCGCGTTCCCGACGCTCTCGCGCGAGGAGGCGACCGAGCGGGTCGAGGCGGCCGGCGGCAAGGTGACCGGCTCGGTGTCCGGTCGTACCGATTTCGTCGTGGCGGGCGCGGACCCGGGGTCGAAGCTCGAGCGGGCGCGCAAGACCGGGACCGAGGTTATCGACGAGGAACGGCTGCTCGCCTTGCTCGGCGACTAGCGAGCCGGCTCGCCCGAGCGCTCCGCGGGCGCTAGCGTTGTCGATTGCGACGAGCCGCCCACGCCGGGCCGCCCGCAGAGCCTCAAAGAGACCCTTGCCAGAAGCGCAGACCACAACGCGCCGCCGCGGCGATCCGTGGCCGGTCCGCCGCCGGCGCCTGCTCCGCCGGGCACTCGTCGCCGCGGGGCTCGTGGCCGTGCTGGCGCTCGCGGCGCTCCTCGTGAAGAGCCTGCTCGCCGACTCCGACGCGGAGGCGCTCGCCGAGCGGTTTGGAGAGGCGTGGGCCGGCGAGGAGTACGGCGCGATGTACGACCTGCTCGACGCGACGAGCCACACCGAGACCTCGGAGGAGGATTTCGCCGCCGCCTACACCGATGCCGCCACCACAGCCACGGCTACGGCGGTGGTCCCCGGCGAGGCACGCGAGGCCGAGGGCGACGCGATCCTGCCCGTGACCGTCACGACAGAGATCTTCGGGACCGTGGCCCACGACGTCGAGGTCGAGACGAGCGGCGAGGCGGACGACCTGCTGGTCGCCTGGGCGCCGCACATGGTGTTCCCCGGTCTCGCCGGGGACGAGGAGCTGAGGCGCCGGACGCGGGCACCCGAGCGGGCGGCGCTGCTCGCTCGCGACGGAACGGTGCTCGCCGAGGGTGAGCCGGGTGAGCGAAGCTCAGAGCTCGGGGTGGACGCCGGCTCGGTGACCGGGACGATCGCCCCTCCAGCGACCGAGGAGGAGAGCGAAAGCCTGTTCGCGCGTGGCTTCCCCGACGACACGCTCGTCGGCGTCACGGGACTCGAACGAATCTTCGAGCTGGAGCTCGCGGGCCGGCCGGGCGGCGTCCTGCTCGCCGGGGAGCGCGAGATCGCCCGCTCCGAGCCGCAGGCCGCCGACCCGGTGAACACCACGATCGAGCCGGCCGTGCAGGAGGCTGCGGCGCTCGCGCTGACCCAGCTCGGCGGGATCGCGGTGCTCGACGCGCACACGGCCGAGGTCAGGGGGCTCGTCGGGGTCGCCGCCACCGGGCCGCAGCCGCCCGGGTCCACGTTCAAGATCGTGACCACGACCGCGGCCCTCGAGGAGGGGCTCGTGACGCCCTCCGAGGAGTTCCCGGTGGAGACGGCGGCGCTGATCGACGGAGTGGAGATCGACAACGCGCACGGCGAGGCGTGCGGCGGAAGCTTCACCACGAGCTTCGCGCGGTCCTGCAACTCGGTCTTCGCGCCGCTCGGCGTCGAGGTGGGGGCGGAGCGGTTCGTCGAGACGTCCGAGCGCTACGGCCTGAACGAGGAACCGAGCATCGCGAGCGCCGACACCAGCACGATCCCGCAGCCGGACGAGATCGAGTCCGACCTCGAGCTCGGTGCGACGGCGATCGGCCAGGGCGAGCTGCTCGTGACCCCGCTCCAGCTCGCGTCGATCGCCCAGACGATCGCGAACGACGGCAAGCAGATCGAGCCGCGGGTGGCCCCGGACGAGCCGCCACAGCGGCAGCGAATCACCTCGCAGGAGGTGGCCAACACGATCGAGGAGCTGATGGTCGAGGTGGTGTCCTCGGGCACCGGCACGAGCGCTGCCATCGAGGGGATCGAGGTGGCCGGCAAGACCGGCACCGCCGAGCTCGGCGAGGACATCCAGGAGCACGCCTGGTTCACGGCGTTTGCGCCGGCGGGCAACGACCCGAAGCTAGCGATCGCGGTGATGATCGCGAACGGCGGCGCGGGCGGCGAGGTGGCCGCGCCGGTGGCCCGCACGGTGCTCGAGGCGGGTCTCTAGCGCCGGAAGGCGGCTGGTCGGCCAGCCAGGATGCGATAATCCGGCGCGGGCATGGGCCAGGTCGTAAAGCTAGAGAGCGCGCCCAAGCGGAAGAGCGCGCCCAAGCGCGCCGGGCGCGGCAAGCCCGCGGGCTCCAAGACCGCGCTGGTGCTGGGCGGCGGAGGGCTCACCGGCGGCGTCTACGAGATCGGCGCGCTGCGAGCGCTCGACCTCCTCGCGGTGAACCGCACGGTCAACGAGTTCGACGTCTACGTGGGCACGAGCGCGGGGTCCTTCGTCGCGAGCCTCGCGGCCAACGGCGTCACGCCCGAGGAGATGATGCGCGTGGCCAACGGGCAGGTCCCGACCTCGATCCGCGACATCGACCTCGGCACGCTGATGCGCCCCAACTACTTCGAGTTCGCAAAGAGCGCGGCGCTGATGCCGCTGCGGGTGGCCGGCCTCGGCCGCACGCTGCTCGGCCAGCTCGGGCAAGTCTCGATGATGGACCTCCTGATCGGGTTGGCGGAGGGCCTGCCGTCGGGCGTCTACGACGGCGCGGGCAT
>JBPCPH010000079.1:0-6645 GCA_050999415.1 Thermoleophilaceae bacterium | reverse complement strand
CGGCCAGGTCCGCGAGCGACCGCGCGAGCTTTGGGTCGTTGCGGGTCTCCCCGGCCTCCCAGCGCGTGTTCTCGAGCAGCAGCAGCTCCCCTGGATCGAGCCTGTCCACGCCGCGGCGGACCTCCGGACCGATCACGTCGGGCGCGCTGTGGACGCGCGCGTCGAGCAGCTCGGAGAGTCGCGCTGCCACCGGCGCCATCGACGTGGCCGGGTCGCGACCCTTCGGCCGGTCGAGGTGCGAGCAGACGACGGTCCGCGCCGAGCGCGCCCGGAGCTCCTCGAGCGCGGGGACGGCGGCGCGGATGCGAGCGTCGTCGCTCACGCGGCCGCCGTCGAGCGGGACGTTGAGATCGCAGCGGACGAGCACGCGCTCACCGGCCTCCAGGTCGAGGTCGCGAAGCGTCTTCTTGCCGAGAGCGGCGCCCGGCGGTCCGGTCGTCATTTCAGGCGCGGCCGTCCGTGCCGCTAGAGCAGGCGACCGATGAGGTCGACCACGCGATTCGAATAGCCCCACTCGTTGTCGTACCACGCGATGACCTTCGCGAGCCCGCCTTCCATGACCATCGTGAGCTCGGCGTCGAAGATCGCCGAGTACGGCGACCGCACGATGTCACTCGACACGAGCGGCTCCTCCGTATAGCGGAGGATCCCCTCCAGGGGGCCGGCGTCGGCGCGCTCGCGGACGGCGGCGTTGATGTCGTCCGCGCTCGCCTCGCGCTCGAAGCGGCAGACCAGGTCCACCATCGAGCCGGTCGGCAGCGGAGCGCGCACCGCGATGCCGTTCAGCTTGCCCTCGAGCTCCGGGATCACGAGCCCGATCGCCTTGGCCGCCCCGGTCGAGGTCGGCACGAGGTTGATCGCGGCTGCGCGCGCGCGGCGAAGGTCCTTGTGCGGCGTGTCCTGGAGCCGCTGGTCGGCCGTGTAGGCGTGGATCATGGTCATGACCCCGCTCTCGATGCCGAAGGCGTCGTGGAGCACCTTCGCCACCGGGGCGAGGCAGTTCGTGGTGCACGAGGCGTTCGAGACCACATGGTGGGAGTCGCGGTCATAGGCGTCCTCGTTCACGCCCAGTGCGAGCGTCACGTCCGGGCCCTTGGCCGGAGCCGAGATGACGACCTTGCGCGCGCCGGCCTCGAGGTGCTTCGAGGCGCTGTCGCGATCGGTGAAGAGGCCGGTGGACTCGACGACCACGTCGGCGCCGACATCGCCCCACGGGAGCGCCGCCGGGTCACGCTCGGCGAACACGCGCAGCTCCTTGCCGTCCACGACGATCCCGGTCTCGCTCGCCTCGACGGTGCCCGGGAAGGGGCCGAGAATGGAGTCGTAGCGCAGGAGGTGGGCGAGCGTCTTCGTGTCGGTGATGTCATTGACGCCCACCCAATCGACGTCGGCGCCCTTCTCGTGCGCCGCCCGAAAGACGTTCCTGCCGATGCGGCCGAAGCCGTTGATTCCGGCGGCTGTTGCCAAATCGGCTCCTTTCTGGATGCTCGTCGAGGTGTCGGCGCGGCGGCGGACCGGCCGGCGCGGCGAATGTATCAGCGCGTCAGCCGCTGAGACGCCGACCCCGGTCAGGCGTCGGCGAGGCCGCGCGGTCCGGTCGAGCTCGACCTGTCGCGCCCGTACCAGTGCGTGAGCGGGCGCTCCACGACCTCACCATCGACCTCGATGTCCGCCCGCTCGTTCCAGAAGCAGAGGAGGTCACGCAGGCGCTCGGCGTCGTGCGTCGGCTCGGGGTAGTGCCAGACAAGGTCTTCCCCTTCCTCGCCCGCCGCGCGCAGCGACTTGTATGAGGCGATCCCCTTGTACGCGCAGCCCGAGCGCGTGTCGCTGTCGACCAGCAGGTCGGTGCGGACGTCGTCCGCCGGCATGTACCAGCGCGGTGGGAGGCCAGTCTCGTAGAGGACACGGGCATGCTCCGTCTCGGCGAGCAGCTCCCCGTTCAGCGAGACCCGCACGTGGCGCGAGCTGTCGAGGATGTCGACGCGGTGGTAGGGGTCCCGTACATGGACGCGGGCCGGCTCGTCCTCCTCGAGCCATTCATCCATCTCGTTCCAGTAGACGGCTAGATAGCCGGCCAGGGGCTGCGCCCCCTCCACCGGCTCCGGGTACCCCCAGACTGCGTTCTCCGCCACCCTGTCGTCGACTCGGACCGACCAGTAGGCGGCGTCGCCCTTCCACGGGCAGCGAGTCGAGTGGTCGGTCGGCTCGAGCAGGTCGGTCCTCACCTCATCGCCAGGGAAGTAGAGGACGGCAAGGTGACCGTGCTCGTGCAGCAGCTTGGCGTGGCGGCTGTCGACGACGGTCTGGCCCGCGAAGATCGCCCGCATCCGCCTCGGAAACGCGTCGAGATAGAGGAGGCCCTTGGGCGAGGGCATCTCTCTGTTGAATTCGCCGGCGGAGTTGGGGCCGAAGGGACCGGTGCCGATGGTGAGGCTCATTGGATGCGCTCCTTTGTCGAACCTAGGCGGTCGTCGGCGGCTTGTCCACGTCGCGGTGCACGACGTCCACGATGTACTCCGTGCGCTCGGCGTAGTGGCGCGCCAGATGGTCGGCGATCACCACCGAGCGGTGGCGTCCGCCCGTGCAGCCGATGCCGATCGTGAGGTGGGCCTTGCCCTCCTTGACGTATGCGGGCAGCAGGTAGTCGAGCAGCGGCAACAGGCGCTCGTAGAAGTCGTCGATCCCGTCGGAGCCCTCGACGTAGTCCACGACGCGGGGGTCGAGCCCGGTCAGCTCGCGCAGGTCGTGCTCGTAGTGAGGGTTCGGCAGGAAGCGGACGTCGAAGGCCAGGTCGGGGTCGCGCGGCGCCCCGTGCTTGAAGCCGTAGGTGAGGAACGTGACCGCCATGCGGCCGCCCGCCTCGCGCGGGAGCATCTTGTCGGCCACGACCTGACGCAGGCGGGCGGCCGACAGGTCGGTCGTGTCGATCGACACGTCGGCGCGCGCCCGCAGCGGGTCGAGCAGCTCGTGCTCGGCGCGGATGCCCGAGAGAGGCTGGCCGCCGGGCGCCAGGGGGTGCCGCCGCCGAGTCTCCTTGTAGCGGTCCACGAGGACCTCCTCCGACGCCTCGAGGAACAGCAGCCGGTGGGGCGTGCCGCGGGCGGCCAGCTCGTCGAGGACCTGCGGGACGCCGCCGAAGTACTCGCCCCCGCGCACGTCGCAGACGACGGCGGCGCGCTCGACCTTGCTGCCCTCGTGGCGAAAGAGGTCGGAGAGCGAGCCGATCATCTCGGGTGGCAGGTTGTCCACGCAGAAGTAGCCGGCGTCCTCGAAGCAAGCCATCGCCTGCGACTTGCCGGCGCCCGAGAGCCCAGTGATCACGACGAAGTCCTCGATCCGGTGCTGGCGGCTCATCGCCTCACCCCGCCCTGTGCACGAGGCCGTGGATGTCGCGTGCCACCTTCCCCGGCAGGCCCGGCACCGCCTCGAGCTCCTCGCGGCTCGCCTGGAGGAACCGCTCCGGCGACCCGAAGTGGGTCAGGATCTGGCGCTTGCGCGCGGGTCCGACGCCCGGGAGCTCGTCCAGCACCGAGCGGGTCATGGCGCGGTCACGGCGCCCGCGGTGAAACTCGATCGCGAAGCGGTGGGCCTCGTCGCGTACGCGCTGGAGGAGCTGGAGCGGGGCGCTGTCGTGCGAAAGCCTCAGCGGCGCGCCCGCGCCCGGCGTGAACACCTCCTCGATTCGCTTGGCGAGGCTGACGACCGCCACGCCGAGGTCGCGGAACGGCTCGAGCTCGCGTAGTCCCGAGGAGAGCTGTCCTCGCCCGCCGTCGATCACGATCAGCGCCGGCGCGGCGGCGAAGCTCGCGTCGTAGCTCTTCTCGTGCGGCGAGCGCTCCCGCTGCGCCGTGTACTGCGCCATCCGCCGCGAGAGGACCTCGGCCATCGCCGCGAAGTCGTCCTGGACCGACCCGCGGACCCCAAAGCGGCGGTAGTCCGCCTTCTTGGGCGCGCCGCCCTCGAATACCACCATCGATGCCACGGTATGGCTCTCCCCGAGGTTGGAGATGTCGAAGCACTCGATCCGCATCGGGATCGTGGCCAGTCCGAGCGACTGCTGGAGGCCCTCGAGCGCATCGATGCGCTGCACGCGCCGGCGCTCGGAGCGCAGACGGTCCTGGTCGAGAGCGAGCTGAGCGTTGCGCTGAGCGAGCTCGAAGATCCGGCGCTTGTCGCCGCGCTCGGCGTGGCGGACCTCGACCGGCGAGCCACGCCGCTCGGCCAGCGCCTCGCCGAGCGTCGCGCGATCCTCGAGCGCGCTCGACACCATCACCTGCGGCGGGATCGCCGGCGACGTCGCGTAGTACTGGAGGACGAACTCCTCGGCGACCTCGCCCTCGTCGCGCTCGGCCTGGTTCTCGAGGTAGAAGGAGTGCCGGTCGGCGAGCACGCCGTCCCTGACCTGGAACACCTGGGCATTCGCGTCCGTGCCGTCGAGGGCGACGGCGACCGCGTCGAGCGTTCCCACCGCCTCGTTCGAGATCCGCTGGCGCTCCAGAAGCGATCGGACGGCGCGCAACCGGTTGCGAAAGTGCGCGGCCCGCTCGAACTCCTGCTCCTCGGCGGCGCGGCGCATCTCCTGGTCGAGGTCGCGCTCGATCTGGCGGTAGCGGCCGGACAGGAAGGCGACGACCGCGTCGATGTTCTCGCGGTACTCCTCGGGCGACACATAGCCCACGCACGGCGCCTGACAGCGCTTGATGTAGTAGTCGAGGCAGGGGCTCCCGGAGGCCCGGCCCGGCTCGGCGCCGTCGCAGCTTCGGTGCTGGAACACCTTGCCGAGCAGGTCGAGCGTCTCCCTGACCCGCTTCGCGCTCGAGAACGGCCCGAAGTAGGCACGCCGGGTCCGATGGCGCTCGCGGGTGAAGTAGACGCGCGGGAAGTCCTCGTCGAGCGAGATCCCGATGTACGGGTACGACTTGTCGTCGCGCAGGCGGACGTTGAAGGCAGGCCGGTGGCGCTTGATGAAGTTCTGCTCGGCGAGCAGCGCCTCGGCCTCGGTCTCGGTCGCGACGAACTCGACGTTCTCGGTCTGGCGAACCATGTCCTCGAGCGCGCGCGTCGACGGGCGCGAGAAGTGAGACGCGACGCGCTTGCGAAGCGACTTCGCCTTGCCCACGTAGAGCACGCGCCGGCGCTTGCCGCGGAAGAGGTAGACGCCGGGCGCGTCCGGGAGTGCGCGCCGCTGGGCGGCGAGGCGCTCGGCGCGGCTCGTGCCCGCGCGCCCCTGGGGGCTCGCGCCGTTACCGGCGTCCGCGCCGGCACGAGCGCTCGCGCCGTTCTCCCGGTGCTCTGACTCTCTTTCCATCTCAGACCGGTTATACCTAGCGCCATGGTCCGCAGATTGGGCGGGGGGGTCCTGACGCTGATCGCGATCGCGGTCATCGTCGTCGTGGCGGTGGTGCCGCTCGTGTTCGTCTTCCGGTCCACGTGCCAGGAGGGCGGCGAGAAGGCGACCAAGTACAGCCTGGTGCCCCCATGGGACGACCCGCCCGCCGACTGCCGCGACAACCAGCGCGGCTACGAGTTCCTGCTCGACGAGATCGGGCTGTAGGCGCGCGTCCGGTTACCGTCCGGTGCTATGGGAAGCGAATCCTCGCATCAAATCCGCGGAGACGCCCAAGACGTCAAGTTCTTCGAGCGGATCGACGGCCATCTCCCCCGAGCCTTCGTTCGGGTGATGCGCCAACTGCCTGCCGAACCGCGCTGCCGGCTCTGCGCCGCTCCCTTCGCGGGCTTCGGCGGACGGGTCATGCGTCGCTTCGGCTTCGGCCCCTCCCGGAAGAACCCGACGCTCTGCAACACGTGTTTCGAGAAGGCGCCGATGGGCGGCGTCGAGATGGAGATCGGCGTGCTCTTCGCCGATGTGCGCGGCTTCACCGCATTCGCTGAGCAAACGGCGCCGGAGCAGGTCGCGTCGATTCTCAACCGCTTCTACGGGGCCGCGACTGAGGTGCTGAGCAAGCACGCCATCATCGACAAGCTCGTCGGCGACGAGGTGATGGCGCTGTACCTCCCGCAGCTCTTCCCAGGTCGCTGGCATCAGGACATGGTGCAGGACGCGTCGGAGCTGCTGGCGGCCGCGGGCTATGGTTCTGCCGCGGAGCCGTGGCTGCGGCTCGGGGTGGGCCTCGACGTCGGCACCGCGTACGTCGGGAACGTTGGCTCGGGAGAGGTCAAGGACTTCACCGCGCTCGGTGACGTCGTCAACAGCGCCGCACGGCTTCAGGCGTGCGCCGCCGGCGGGCAGATCGTCATGTCGGAGCGCCTGTTCGAGCAGTTGGCGGACGACGCCCCAGAGGCGACAAGCGCGGAGTTCGTCCTCAAAGGGAAGAGTGATCCACAGCGGGCGCGGGTGATCGACGTGAGCGATCGGACCGACGCGGCGTTGTGCGATGAGGTCGCCGCAGCACCCGCGACTCACTCCAGCACGCAGCCGCACTCGAACGCTTAGGCAGCGGCACGCTCGACGTAGACGCCAGGTCCAGACGGCCTCGGAACCGGCTCACCGCTCCCGACGAGCCCCTCGAGGTGGAAGGCGATGGCCCGACGCATCTCGCGCTCGCAGTCATCGATCGTGGCACCGGTGGCCACGCATCCTGGAAGGTCTGGCGACCAAGCCGAATAGTTCGACGACGGCCCGCC
>JBPCPH010000076.1:0-5329 GCA_050999415.1 Thermoleophilaceae bacterium | reverse complement strand
ACTCCTTGATCTCCTCGAGCTCCTCGACCGCCTCGTCGACGCCGGCGACGTCGCGGAAGTTGATCTTGGGGGCGTCCACCGCCATCCGCTTGGCGCGCGACTTGCCAAAGCTCATGACCTTGGAGCCCCCGCCCTGCATCTGGTTGATCAGAAACAGCCAGAAGACGATGAACAGCAGGAACGGGAGCACGTAGATGAGCGCCGTGAAGATCCCGCCGCCGCCCTTGCCCTCGACCTGGATCGCGATGTCCTTCTCCTCGAGCGTGCCGACGAGGCCCTGTTCGGTGTTGTCGGGGAAGGCCGTCTCGTACGGCTGCGCGCCCGCGTCGGCGAGCTCGACCTCGATCGTGTTGTCCTCGGTCATGATCGTGACCGACTCGACGTCGCCCTCTTCCACCTGGGCGAGGAACTCGGAGTAGGTGGGCGGCTCCTGCTCGCCGCTCGGGGCAATGAGCTCGCGCGCGAAGAAGGCGAGCACGACGACGATCAGAATCGGGAACGCCGCGCTCTTGAAGAAGCGGCTCACGGAGCCAGCCTAGCAGGGGGTCTTTCGCATTCCTAAAGGGATTCTGGCCCCTTCGGCCGCCTCCGCGAGAGGCCTCAGGGCCCTTCCGCCAGCGCCGCCACGTAGGGCAGGTTGCGGTAGCGCTCGCCGTGGTCGAGCCCGTAGCCGACGGCGAACCGGTTCGGGATCTCGAACCCCACGTAGCGGATCGGGAGCTCGACCTTGCGGCGCTCCGGCTTGGTCAGCAGCGCGCAGACCTCCACCGATGCCGGGTTGCGCGCCCAAAGCGTGCGAAGGAGGTAGGAGAGCGTGAGGCCGGAGTCCACGATGTCCTCGACGATCAGCACCTTGCGCCCCTCGATCGGCGCGTCGAGGTCCTTAAGGATCCGCACGACTCCCGACGAGTCCGTCGACGAACCGTACGAGGCCACCGCCATGAAGTCCACCTGGCACGGCACGTCGAGGTGGCGCATGAGATCCGACAGGAAGAAGACAGCGCCCTTCAGCACGCCGACGAGGAAGATCTCCTCGTCGCGGTAGTCCCTCGATATCTCGCGCCCGAGCTCGCGCACGCGGTGAGCGAGCTCGTCCTGCTGGACGAGGATCTTGCCCACCGCAGCGTCGCGCACGCGCCGAGTGTAAGACCGGTTGGCCGTTTCGCCGAGCGCTGAGGTCGAGCCGGCGTTGCGTCGCACTCAGGCTTCCCCGCGTCGCGCGGACAGCCCAATCGTCTTCGCCGGCGAGGCATCCTCCGCCGCCCCGAAGCGCTCGCCGACGGCCACGCCCGCCACCCAGGCGATCTCGTCGCGGACCACGACCACCGGGAGCGACCGCCGCAACGCCCGAGGGACCTTGCGGTCGGTGAAGAGATCCTGGAGCGACTTGGTGCCGCCGAGTCCGGCCGGGCGCATCCGGTCGCCGTCGCGCCACGACCGGACGGTGACGACCGCGCCGAGAGCGCCCGCGAGCAGGACCGCCTCGCCCGTGCTTCCCATCCGGGCGCTCACCTCCCAGTCACCGAAGCGCGCCGTGCCCGGCACCGGGAGCCGGACCGGCTCCGGTGGAGGCAGCTCCCGGGTGCGCGTGAAGCGCAGCGTGCCGTATTCGGCCACCGCCCTCACGCCGCCGCCGCCGAGATCGAGGCTCGCGCTGCCGCCACGGTCCCCGAGCGCGAGGATCGCATCGGCGTCGCGCCGCGACAGAGGAAGGGGCCCAGCGGCCGCCCCCTCGGCCAGCCGGCGCAACACGAGCCGCGCGAGGCCGACCGGGAGGTCCCGGAGGTCCGCAAGTCGTGCCACCGGCGCCCCGGTTCGCGCGAGCGCGTCGTCGACCGCTCGCGCGAGCACCTCGGCCTCGTCGCGCAGGAGCCGGCTGGTTTCGGCGATGCCCCGCTCGGACTCCGGGTTCAGGGCGGAGAGCACGGGCATTACCTCTTCGCGTACGCGCGCGCGCGCGAAGCGCGGGTCGGCGTTCGAGGAGTCCTCGACGAAGGCGAGCCCGCGCGCCCGGCACCGAGCGCGCGTCTCCGCGCGCGTGGCCTCGAGCAGCGGTCGGACCAGCCGTCCGCGGCGCGGCTGCATCCCGAGCAGCGCCGTCCGCCCAGGCGAAACCGCTAAGCGGTAGACCACGGTCTCGGCCTGGTCGGTGGCTGTGTGGGCGGCAGCGTAGTCGGCGCGCGCGTGACGCTCGGCGAGCGCGTAGCGCACCTCGCGGGCCTCGGCCTGAACGTTGCCCCGCCCCGGTCCCTCCGCCGCCTCGATCTCCACTCGCTCGACCGCGAGCGGGACGCCGAGCCGGTCACACAGCTCGCGGCAACGAGCCTCGTCCGAGGCCGCTTCGGAACGCAGACCGTAGTTGACGTGCAGCGCGGACGCCTCGGCGCCGAGCTGGACGGCCACGTCGAGCAGGCAGACGGAGTCCGCTCCGCCGGAGAGCAGCACGAGCAGCGGCTCGCCCGCCCGAACGAGGCCGCTCGAGCGGGCGAACTCGAGCGGCCGCTCCTCCGGGGGCGTCGCCATGCCTAGAAACCGGGGTTCGCCCGGCAGAGGCGCTGCGGCTCGTCGAAGCCCTTGAGCTTGACCTCGCCGATTTCCTCGAACTCGAGGTGCTCGGGCGTCTCGATCGCCTCCACGCCGGCGGCGGTCACGAGCACCTCGCCCCCGCGGGCGCGCGCCACGACGCGCGATGCCAGGTTCACGTCGCGGCCGAAGTAGTCGCCGTCGCGGTAGATCGTCGCGCCGCGATGGATCCCGATGCGCGGCGCCGGCCGCTCTTCCCAGAGGCGCAGGAACCCCACCGCCCAGTCGACGAGGTCCGCCGTCTCCTGGCCGATGATCATCACCTCGTCGCCGATCGTCTTGACGATGCGCGCGTCGTCGGGGAGCGTCTCGGCCACGGCATCGATGAAGCGCTCGACGTAGGAGAGCGCCTGTTCCTCGCCCTCCTCCTCCGTATAGCGCGTGTAGCCGGCCAGGTCGGCGAAGGCGACCGTCACAGTGATCCGGCCGAGGTCGGAGCGCGAGTCGAGCTCCACCTCCATGTGCCCCACCATGTCCTGCTCCACGAAATGCTGGAGAAAGCGCTGATGAACGTAATCCATGATCGGTGAAGCGAGCGGCAGCAGGTCGCGCGCGAGGTGCTCCATCTCCTCGGCCATCTCGAGCTCCGGGATCTCCTGGCGCATCAGAGGCTCGTGCACGTACATGTGAAAGAGGCGCGTCTCGGCGTCCGCGATGCGGGCGATCGCCTGCCCGTAGACGCGCGTGAGCTGGAGGAACGCGACCAGCGGGAACCCGGCGGCGAGCACCGATGCGATGTAACGAAGCGCCTGGACGTCCTCGTCGGTTAGCCGTTCGAGCTCCTGGGCCGGGAAGCCGATGCTCGTCCAGAGGCGCACGATGAGCTCCGGCTCGAGGCCCGTCGCCTCGGCCACCTCGTCCAGCGGACGGTCGGCGTGGCTCGGCGGGAACAGGTCCTCCACGTACCCGTAGGCCAGCCGGCCGTCAGCCGTAGCCTCGCGGATCTGCTCGAGGCTGTGCCCGCGGTCGCGCAAACGGGCCGCGATCCGCGCGTGCGCCAGCCCGGCGGGGCTGAGCGCGGCGTCGCCCTCGAGGTCCGGGATCACGCCCGTCTTCGCCCAGCGCTTCAGCGTCGACCGTGAGACGCCGACGCGCTCGGCGGCCTCCGTAAGGCTCACCGTGTCGTCGGCCACGCGGGCAGCGTAGCGAGCGGCTGCCCGCCGCCCGTTTCACCCGCCGCGACCGCGGTCCAGAGCCCGATCGCGAGCTATAGACTCGCCGCGACCTGGAGATACCTCTCGGGGAGGGACCGAGCCTTGAACTACTTCGTCACGGGCGCGACCGGCTTCATCGGGCGTAATCTCGTCGAGCAACTGCTGCGCCGCGACGCCACGGTGTACGCCCTCGTCCGCGAGGGCTCGCGCGGCCGGCTCGACGCGCTTGCGCAGCGGCTCGACGCCGGCGATCGCCTCGTGCCCGTGGCGGGCGACCTCTCGCAGCCGGGACTCGGTGTCGACGGCTTCGACGAGCGCATCGACCACCTCTTCCACCTCGCGGCCGTCTACGACATCGAGGCAGACGAGGAGGCCTCGGTGAGCGCCAACGTGGACGGCACGAGGCACGTGATCGAGTTCGCCAACGCGCACGACGTCGGCCGCTTCCACCACACCAGCTCGATCGCGGTGGCGGGCTCGTACCGCGGCGTGTTCCAGGAGGACATGTTCGACGAGGGTCAGAAGCTTCCACACCACTACCACCGCACGAAGTACGAGTCCGAGCGGCTGGCCCGCGACCAGGTCAAGGCGCGGTTGACCGTCTATCGCCCGGGCATAGTGATCGGGCACTCGGAGACCGGCGAGATGGACAAAATCGACGGTCCCTACTACTTCTTCAAGCTGATCAAGCGGCTGCGTCACGCGCTTCCCGCCTGGTTCCCGCTCGCCGGGCCCGAGGGCGGCAAGACCAATCTCGTGCCGGTCGACTTCGTCGCGCGCGCGATGGACCACATCGCCCACGTCCCCGACGACGACCTGCCGGGCGACACCTTTCACCTGGTCGACCCCGAGCCGCTGTCGGTGGGGCAGACGCTCAACGAATTCGCCCGCGCCGCTCACGCGCCTCAGTTCGCGATGAGGATCGACCAGAACATGACGAACGCGGTGCCCAAGGCGGTGCGCGCCGGAGTGATGGCGCTCCCGACCGTTCGGAGGATCCGCAACCAGACGCTGCGCGACCTCGGGATCCCGCCGGAGGCGATGGAGCACCGCGACTTCGCCTGCAGCTTCGACGCGCGCGACACGCAGCGCGCGCTGACCGGGACCGGGATCGCGGTTCCCCCGCTCTCCTCCTACGCGGGGCGAGTCTGGGACTACTGGGAGCGCAACCTCGACCCCGACCTCTTCCGCGAGCGCAGCCTCGCAAGCTCGATCAGGGACAAGAAGATCCTGATCACCGGCGCCTCGAGCGGCATCGGGCTCGAGACGGCGCTCAAGATCGGCGAGGCCGGCGGCGAGGTGCTGCTGGTCTCGCGCACGCGCGACAAGCTGGAGGAGGTCAAGGCGCAGGTGGAGGAGCGCGGCGGGACCGCTCACGTGCACCCCTGCGACCTCGCCGAGCTCGATGACATCGACCGGCTCTCCAAGGAGGTGCTCTCAGAGCACGGGGGCGTGGACGTGCTGATCAACAACGCGGGCCGCTCGATCCGCCGCTCGATCGCCAGCTCCTACGACCGCTTCCACGACTTCGAGCGCACCATGCAGCTCAACTACTTCGGCGCGCTCAAGCTGATCCTCGCCCTTCTCCCGGG
>JBPCPH010000053.1:0-3456 GCA_050999415.1 Thermoleophilaceae bacterium | reverse complement strand
GGCCACGGGGACACGCCGTACGACCCGCCCGGCTCGCATCACCTCGAGCGTGCGCTCCCCCAGGGTCGCGCGCAACGAGTAGGCGACTCCGTCGACCTCCACGTCGTCTGCTCGAACCCAGCCGGTCTCCCCATTCGACAGCTCGGCGGCCATCACCTCGAGCCACTGCCGGTCGTGGTCGACCACCGCGAGCACGCGCGGGGAGCCGAACTCGGTCTCGATCCCGATGTTCGCGAGCGTCTCTCCGCGGGGCCCCGACCTAAGCGCGGTCGACTCGCGCACGATGGCGATGGGGGAGCCGCGGCGCTCGGCCGCAGTCAGGGCTACGCGCAGGCGGCGCATCGAGATGTCCGTCGCCCTGCGGGCCACCGCGCCCGCGGAGCGCTCGGCGAGCGCCCAATGCGGGTCCGCCGGTCCGCCGGCCAGTGGCGCTCCCCCGCGCTCGGCCTGCTCGGCGGCGCCGGCGCCGGTGGGCGCCACCTCAGGGTCGCTCGGCGGCCATACCGTCCCGAGCATCACGAGCGCGACCGCTGCGGCGGCTGCGCATGCCGCGATCAGCGGCCGGCGCCGAGGATCGCGTCCTCGGCCGGGTATCGATCCGTCGGAGGCCATCGCTGACCGGGTCCGCGAGACGCGGCCCCTGCGGAGAGGATAGGGAGCGGCGGGGGGTCTGAAGCGCAGCACCTCGCGCGCCCGCGTTCAGCGGGTCAGGTGGATGCCTTCCGCTCTCAGCGCCTCAGGCGCGCGGCTTTCGCCGCTCAGCGGCTCAGGTCGCGCGCGCCGCCGGGCGGGTACGAGTAGCCGGTCTCGGGCTCGAGGTCGTGGGCCTCCTCGTCCTCGTCCTCCGACTCGGAGGGGGAATCCTCGGAACCGGAGAGACGCCCGGCCGAGACATGTGCGTCCGGCCCAGGGAGCGACGCCGCGATCGCACCGTCATCGAGGTCGCCCGCGACGCTCGCCTCGTCGTAGCTCCACTCCTCGGTGGATTGCGAGAGGTCGTCGGCCTCGTGCTGCGCGGCCTCGGGCGTCGGCGTAGGCCGCGCCTCCACCTGCGCGGAGGACTCGTCGACTCCCTCGGCCACGCGGGCGCGCATGCGGTCGAAGTCCGCGCGCAGGGCGTTTGCGCTCTCGCCGAGCACGTCGGCCAGGGTCGTCGCAGGTCCGCGCACGCGGTCGAGCAGCGCCTCCATGTCGGCGCTGGCGGCACCAGCCTCGGCGAGCAGAGCGGCGTTGACCTCATCGGCGCGCTTGAGGCGCGCGGCCGCCTCCGCCGCGTTGCGCTGGCGCATCTCCATCCCGCGGCGCGCTGCCTCCTCCTCGATCCGGCGCGCTTCGCGCTCAGCCTCCGCGCGCACTTCCGTGGCGCTCGCCTCGGCGGCCTCGACGATCGAGCGGACCCGCTCGCCTGCAGCCGCGGTCAGCGGCGGCGGGGCGGGGCGCTGCGCCCGCTTCAGCTCATCGATCGAGTGGGCAATCTCACGGAGGTGGCGGCTGTCGGGCTCCTCTTCCTGGAGCTCCTGACGCTCCTTGACGATCCACCGAGCCTGCTTGATCTCCTCCGGCAGTGTCACCCGGATCTGATCGAGGAGGGCGTACGCTTCCTCACGCTCCACCCGCACCTGGTCGGTGAACGGAATCTGCTTCGAGTTGTAGATCAGGTCATCGAGCTTGTCGAGCAGAATCAGGACATCCATGGCGCGGGCTCCCTCCGTTGGGTCGAGAGCCCGTTTTCGGCGGAGTGCCCTCCGCTCCTTCGGCGCGCAAGCGATGTCCCAGAATCGAATGGCGGGCGGCGACGGTCCTCTACGCGCGCTGCGCCGTCCAGCGCTCCAGCGCCCTCACCATCGGCCCGAGGTCACGCCCCGAGCGGGTCAGCCGGTACTCGGCGAACGGCGGACTCGCCCCGACCACCCGGCGCTCCACGATCCCGGCGCGCTCCAGTTCGCGCAGGCGCTGAGCGAGGGTCGTAGGAGGCACCTCGGCCACGGCTGCGCGGAACTCGTTGAGGCGCATCGCGCCCTCGAGCGCCGCGTAGAGAATCGACAGCAGCCAGCGGCGCTCGAGGAGTTCCGCCGCGCGGCGGACCTCCTCGGGGACGGGCGAGCAGTTGCGACAGCGCCCCATCGAGCTAGTCCTCATGCCGCCGCGGGCTCCGCGTCCGCGTGCGAGACCGCCGCGGGCTCGAGCGCCACGTCGAGGACCTCGTCGATCGTCATGACCGGGTGGAAGGTCATCGCCTCCCGGACGCGCTCGGGCACGTCGTCGAGGTCCGCGCGGTTGCGCTCGGGGACGATCACGTCGGTCAGCCCCGCCGCGTGCGCGGCCAACACCTTCTGCTTGATTCCGCCGATCGGGAGCACGCGGCCCTGGAGCGTGACCTCACCGGTCATCCCCACCGTGTGCCTCACGGGCCGGCGCCCGATCAGCGACGCCAGCGCCGTGACCATCGTGATGCCGGCGCTCGGGCCGTCCTTCGGGATCGCCCCGGCCGGCACGTGGAGGTGGAACTCCCGGTCGTCGAACGCCTCGGGCCCGGCGCCGAGCTCCGGGGCGTGCGCGCGCACGTACGAGAGGGCGATCCGCCCCGACTCGCGCATGACGTCGCCGAGCTGGCCGGTGAGCACGAAGCCGCCCTCCTTGCCGCGCATCCCGCTGGCCTCCACGAACAGCACCTCGCCCCCGGCACCCGTCACCGCCAGGCCGGTGGCAACGCCCGGCACCGCCGTGCGCTCGGCCGCCTCCTGGAAGAACCGCTGGCGCCCAAGCGCGTCGCGGGCCACCGCCTCGTCGACCGTCACCGGCGTCTCGGCCGCCCCTGAGGCGATGCGCGTGGCGGTCTTGCGAAGCACCTTGCCGAGCTCGCGCTCGAGCTGGCGCACGCCCGCCTCGCGCGTGTAGTCGGTCACGACGGCGCGGATCACGTCGTCGGACAGCTCGACCTCGTCCGGGCGCAGGCCGTTTCGCTCGAGCTGTCGCGGCATCAGGTAGCCGCGCGCGATCGCGACCTTCTCGTCGGTCGTGTAGCCGTCGAAACGGATCGTCTCCATGCGGTCGAGCAACGGCCCCGGGATCGTGTCGACGACGTTCCCCGTCGCGATGAACAGGACCTGCGAGAGGTCGAGCTCGACGTCGAGGTAGTGGTCGCGGAACGAGTGGTTCTGCGCCGGGTCGAGGACCTCGAGCAGCGCCGACGACGGGTCGCCGCGCCAGTCGGCGCCGACCTTGTCGACCTCGTCGAGCATGATCACGGGGTTCATCGTGCCGGCGTCGCGCAACGCGCGGACGAGACGGCCCGGGAGGGCGCCGATGTAGGTGCGCCGGTGTCCCCGGATCTCGGCCTCGTCGCGGACTCCGCCGAGCGACATGCGCACGAACTCGCGGCCGGGGGGGGGGGGGGAAGAGCCGCGGAGCGGAGTACTGCGGGTTCCCAGAGGACCGATCAGCGTAAGGATCGCA
>JBPCPH010000048.1:0-3180 GCA_050999415.1 Thermoleophilaceae bacterium | reverse complement strand
CTGCGCGCACGAGGTCGAGCCCGCGCTCTCCCTGCTCGCGGGGCGTCATCTCGAGCGGCATCGGCGGCGCCCCCGGCAGCTCCTCGATCGGCAGGCCGGCGGCGCGCAGCTTGGCGGCGAGCGACGTCGCGCCCTCCTCGGAGATGTCCTCAAGCGTGAAGCCGAAGCACTCCGTGTAGCGGCGGTCCCACCCCGGCGGGATCAGCACTGCGGCGGTCCACGGGAGCACCTCGCGAAGGAGGTCGGCGACCGCGTGCCGGCAGTCGGGATCCTCGGCCGCCAAGTCGGCAAGCAGCTTGACGCCGAAGCCTATGTGGCGCTGCTCGTCGTTTGACACGTTGCGCATGCCCGCCCGGAACCCCGGCAGGAGGTCGCGCTCCGAGAGGTAGCCCTCGATGTAGTGCTGGCCCGGCTGGGCCATGCTCGCCTCAATCACGAAGTGGTAGAGCGTGACCGCCGCCGCGAGCTGGGGGCGCGAGCGGTCGCGACGCAGCTCGTCGGCCATGTCGTCGAGGCGGTCGAAGACCTTGCGAAAGCCCCAGGTCAGCTCCGGCTCGATCGCCTCGAGGCCCCCTCCCACGGTGCCGTCGCCGAGCCCGCAGACGTCCTTCATGAACCTCTTGAAGAAGACCGCGTGCCGCGCCTCGTCGACCTGCTGGGTGGCCAGGAAGTACTTCTGCTCCTCGCGCGGAGCGGCGTCGATGTACGGCGAGAGGGTGTCGGTCACCGCGTCCTCGCCCCAGAAGAAGAGGGCGTAGTTCCAGATCGCCGCGCGCCGGTGGAAGTCGGAGAACCGCTCCTCCCACTGGGCCCGGTCCCCGCTGAAGTCGATCGCGGTGGCGCTCCAGTTGGAGTGCTCCCAGCGCGCGTAGAGATCCTCGTAGGAGATCTGATCGGCCGCTACGGCTGTCGCCACGTTCGCCTCCTGGTCGGCTGTCCTCGAGCGACCGGCACAGCGCCCGGCCACCTCAGATAACGGACGTTATCACGATAGTCGTCGCTCGGCGTCTAACATCGCCTCCGATGAGCCCGGCAGCCGCCAGCCCCGCCGCGCGCCGGCTCTCCCGCGACGAGCGCAAGGCCGAGACGCGGACGGCGCTGCTCGACGCGGCGAGCCGGGTCTTCGCCCGGCGCGGCTACCACGCCGCCGCCGTCGACGAGGTCGCCGAGGAGGCGGGCTTCTCGACCGGCGCCCTGTACTCGAACTTCGACGGCAAGGAGGATCTCTTCCTGGCGCTCCTGCAGCGTGAGATCGGGCGGCAGGTCGACGAGGTGTCCGCGGTCGTGGCCGATCGCGAGACGCTCGACGAGCGGGCCCGCGGCGGAGCCGAGTACTGGATCGAGTTCCTCGACCGCGAACCCGAGCTGGTTCTCCTGTTCATGGAGTTCTGGGCCTTCGCGGTCCGAAACCCCGAGGTGCGCTTGCGCTTTGCGGCGCGCTACGCGGAGGTGCGCTCCGCGCTGGCGCGGATCATCGACCAGGGGGCCCGGGAGTTGGGAGTCGAGCTCGCTCGGCCGCCCGAGCACCTCGCGATGGCGATCGACGCGCTCGCCGACGGCTTCGCCCTCCAGAAGCTCGCCGACCCCGACTCGGTGCCCGACGAGCTGTTCGGCGATGCGCTGGCGATGCTGCTCGAAGGAGCGCGCCGGCGACCGCCCGGCTGAGGCGCGGCGCTCAGCGCGCCAGGTCGTCGACGAACGCCGCCTGCAAGCGTCGCCGCTCGCCGATCCGCGTCTCGAGCCGCCCCAGCGTGGGCGACGAGACCACCACCTCGTCGCCGGCCTTCAACCACACCGGCGGCTCGCGCAGGCTGCCGACGCCGGCGGGCGTGCCCGTGGACACCACGTCGCCCGGCTCGAGCGTCATCAGCCGCGAGAGGTGGCTCGTGAGCGCGGGCACCGAGTGCACCAGGTCGGACGTGGACGCCGACTGCATCCGCTCGCCGTTGAGCGTCAGCTCGATCTCGATCGCATCGTGGGCCCCGGCCTCGTCGGGGGTCACGAGCCACGGCCCGCATGGAGCCGAGCCGTCGAACACCTTTCCCGGGAGCCACTGCGGCGTCGCGAACTGGAGGTCGCGCGCGGAGAGGTCGTTGAAGAGCATGTAGCCCGCCAGGTGGGAGAGTGCGTCGGCCTCGTCCACGTCGCGGCAGCGCCTCCCGATCACGAACGCGACCTCCGCCTCGTAGTCCACCTTCTCGCTCGCCGGCGGCAGCGGCACCTCCGCGCCCGGCGGAGCCAGCGCGTTGCGGAACTTCGCGAAGAAGGTGGGCGTCGTCGGCGGCTCGGCGCCCTGCTCGGCGACGTGTGAGCTGTAGTTCAGCCCGATGCAGACGATCTTGCCCGGGTGGGTGACCGGCGGTCCCAGCCTGGCCTGCGCGAGCGGGACGCCCTCGCCGCCGGCGCCCTCCACCGCTCGCTCGAGGGCGCCCTCGACCTGAAGCAGGCCGGCGAGCCCCGGTGACGCCGCCGGCCCCGCCGGTGCCTCGAGTGCGACGACCGACTCGCCGCGCACCACCCCGGCGCGCCACGCGCCGTCGGCCTCGTAGGTGACGAGCCTCATCGAGGCAGCGTACGAGCTCGGCGCCCCGGCCGTCCGTACCCTTGAGGAATGGCGAAGGGCCGCAAGGAGAAGCTGCCGACCAGCCGCGTCCGCCGCACGGCGAAGGTGGGGGCGCTGGCCGGCGGCCAGACGGCGCTCAACTACGCGACCAAGGCCGCGAACATCGCGCGCACCGACGAGGGGCGACGCAGCGCCGCCGAGCGGCGCCAGATCAAGGCGGCCGAGCAGATCGTCGAGGTGCTCGGGCAGATGAAGGGCGCGGCGATGAAGGTCGGACAGGTCGCGTCGTTCATCGACACCGGCGCCTTCCCACCGGAGGTGAACGCACGCCTTCAGGAGAAGCTCGCGCAGCTGCGCGACTCGGCTCCGCAGGTCTCCTTCGAGCGGATGCGCGAGGTCGTGGAGTCGGACCTCGGCGAGCCGCTCGAGGACGTCTTCGCCGAGTTTCAGGAGGAAGCGGTGGCGGCCGCGTCTATCGGACAGGTCTACCGCGCGCGCCTGCACGACGGACGCGAGGTGGCGGTCAAGGCGCAGTACCCCGGCGTGGCCCAGGCGGTGCGAGCCGACCTCCAGAACCTCGGGATGATCCTGCGCCTCGCGCGGCGGATCGCGCCCGG
>JBPCPH010000135.1:0-3814 GCA_050999415.1 Thermoleophilaceae bacterium | reverse complement strand
GTGGCGCGGACGCGGCGTGCGTGCTGGGCGATCCGAAGGGCGTCAAGCGTACGTTCAAGCCGCTCGGCGGGCGCAGCATCGTGCAGATCGCGGCTCGCTGCGGCACGCGGGGAGGGTGCGACACGAGCCCGAACCGGTCCGCCGATCATGCGCGGGGCCGGCTCGCGGTCCACTACGCGGCGGTGGTCGTGCGTGACGGTTCGGCCCCGAACCTGGCGCCGGAGGATGGGGGGCTTCTCGGCGGCGAGTGGAAGCGCGGACACCAGCTCGCGCGCGTGACGGCGAGCGACAACGTCGGTGTGAGGTCGGCGGCGCTCGCCATCGACGGAGTGCCTCGCAGCAGGGAGCGTCAGCGGTGCGACTTCACCCGGCGGGCGCCGTGCCCCAGGACGCCGGTGCTCGGCTACCGGGTCGAGACGCGGCGCCTAGGGGACGGGCCTCACGCGCTGAGCGTGACCGCGACCGACGCCGCGGGCAACGCGCGCGCGGTCCGGCGCACGATCCGCGTGGACAACCACGCGCCGCGGGCGGTCCGCGACGTGCGCGTGCTGGGTCCGGGCGGTGTCCGGTCGCGCAACTCGTTCGACCTGCGCTGGACGCCGCCGCCGCGCCAGCCGGCGCCGATCGTCGGGGCGCGCTACCGGCTGTGCCGTTCGAGCGGGTCGGGCCGCTGCGTCGAGGGCGCGCGGCCGGGCGGCGCCGCGGGGATCGACGACCTGTCCGTCCCGGGTCGCGGCGAGTGGCGCTTCACGACATGGCTCGTCGATGCGGCCGGCAACGCACGCCGCGTCAACGCGTCCGAGCCGGTGACACTGAGGTTCGACGACCGCCAGCCGGTGCGCCTGGCGGCCACGGTCGAGACCGCCGACGGCGGGACGGCGCCGCGTGCGACGATCGGCTTCAAAAAGCGGCCCACGGTGCGCGGATCGCTGTCCGCCGACGGGGTCGGGCTGCCAGGGGCGCCGGTGACTGTCCTCTCGCGCACCCGCGGGTCGGATCGCACCAGCCGCGTCGGCACGCTCAGGACCAACGCCTCCGGCCGTTTTCGCTATCGCGTGGATCGTGGCCCGAGCCGCTCGCTCCGCTTCGAGTACGGAGGCGGCGAGCGATATCGGCCGACCAGCGACAGCGTGGACCTCGCGGTGCGCGCCAAGAGCTCGCTGTCGGTCAACAGACGGCGCGTCGAGAATGGCGGGCGCGTCCGCTTCGAGGGCCGGGTGCTCGGCCGGCCGGTGCCGCGCGAGGGAAAGCTCCTCCAGCTCGAGGCGCATTACCGCGACAGCTGGCGGACGTTCGCTGTGCTGCGGTCGAATCGCCGCGGGCGGTGGCACTACGGCTACCGCTTCGAGGCGACCACGGGAAGCGTCACCTACCCGTTCCGGGTTCGGATTCCGCGAGAGCGCAGCTATCCGTACGCGGTCGGCCGCTCGCGCGTCGTGAAGGTGGTCGTCCGCGGCGGCTGACCACCGGCTCTCCGGGCGACGGCGTTTAGACTTGAGCGTCGGCACCCGAGCCCCTGGAGTCCGGCGGTCGATGCAGGAGATGGTCATCTACGGCGTGAGTTTCGACATGGTCGGCAAGCAGCCGATCGTGCTCCTGAAGACGCGCGAGGGCAATCGCTTCCTCCCGATCTGGATCGGCCACCCCGAGGCGGCCGCGATCCTGATGAAGCTCCAGGGCGCGAACACCCCGCGGCCGATGACCCACGACCTGATCAACGACATGCTGTCGGAGCTCGACGTCTCCTGCTCGCGGGTGTCGGTCACGGAGCTGCGCGAGAACACCTTCTACGCGTCGATCACGCTGCGACTCAACGGACGCGACGTCGAGATCGACTCGCGCCCCTCGGACGCGCTCGCCCTGGCCGTCCGGACGAGCGCCCCGATCTTCGCCGCCGAGGAGGTCATCGCCGAGTCGGCGATTGAGTTCGAGCACGAGGTCGAGGACCAGGAGGAGGTCGTCGAGAAGTTCAAGGACTTTCTCGACAACGTGTCGCCTGAGGACTTCGCCGGCGGCAGCGGCTCCGGTTGACCGGCGCCGGAGGCGCGGTCGCGTCCGTCTAGGAGCCGGCGGCAGCCGGGGAGCGATCGCCGTGCTCGAACGCGAGCGCCAGAATGCGCTCGACCAGGGCGTCGAGGCCGATGCCGGCGGCGTCGGCCGCCTGGGGTAGGAGGCTCGTCTCGGTGAGACCCGGGATCGCGTTCGCCTCGAGCACCATCGGCTCGCCACCGGAGTCGTCCAGCATCAGGTCCACGCGCGCGAAGCCGGCGCAGCCCAGCAGCTCGTAGGTCTCGAGCGCGACCTCGTGGGCGCGCCGCGCCGTCTCTTCCGGCAGGTCGGCGGGGCAGCGGAAATCGGTCCGCCCGAACTCGTAGCGAGCCTCGAAGTCGTAGAAGGCGTCATCGCGGGGAATCGCCTCGACTACCGGTAGCGCCTCGGGGCCGTCCGGGCCGTCGAGGATCCCTACCGCGAGGTCGCGCCCCTCCACGTAGCGTTCGAGCAGCACCCGCTCGTCGTAGGAGAACGCGGCGATCAACGCCTGCGGAACGTCCTCCGGCGCCCCCGCGAACTTGATCCCGAGCGCCGAACCACCCGCGGCCGGCTTGACGACGATCGGGAAGCGCAGGCGCTCGCCGATCGCCGGTAGCGCATCAGCCGCGCCCAACTCCTTGAAGGCGGTCTCGTTGAACGCGAAGAACTCAGGCGTCGGCACGTCGGCGTCGATCAAAAGCTGCTTGGTGCGGACCTTGTCGATCGCTCGGGTGCACGCGAGCACGCCCGACCCCGTGTAGGGGAGTCCGAGGATCTCGAGCAGCTCTTGGACGGTCCCGTCCTCTCCGCCGCGGCCGTGCAGCACGACGAAGGCCGCGTCGGGTCGGCTCTCCTCCAGGCGCCGGATCAGGTCCAGGCCAGCATCGATCGAGACGACCTCGTGCCCCAGCCGCTCGAGCGCGTCCTCGACCCGCCCACCGGACCGCAGCGACACCTGACGCTCGAGCGAGCGGCCGCCCTTGAGGACGGCTACGCGGCTCACGCCTCGCGCGCGGAGCGGCGCGGAAGCTCGACGACCCGCCCGCCGGCGTCGTCGCGTGCGCTGCTCGTCTCCCCCCCGGGCCCGGGCGCCTCCTCGCGTGCCGACGGGCGACGGTCCTCGTGCTCACGGGCGGCCTGCGACCTGCGGTCCGTCCCTGAGGAGCGGCCGGTCAAGGTTCCATACAACGCCACCTGCTCGTCCACGACTGCGCCGATCCGCCGCACGCCCTCGCGGATCGCCTCCTCGCCGACGCCGGAGAAGTTGAGTCGCATCGAGCTGCGTCCGCGTCCATCGAGGTACGCCGCCTCGCCTGGGACGAACGCCACGTTCTCGCGCAGCGCGCGTGCCAGCAGGTCGGTCGTGTCGATGTAGTCGGGCAGCGTCACCCAGATGAAGAGGCCGCCGGAGGGGCGCGTCCAGTCGGCCTCGGGCGGCAGGAACTCGGCCAGGGCGTCGAGCATCGTGTCGCGGCGAGCGCGGTAGATCTCGGTGAGCGAGTCCACGTAGTCACGCCATTGACCTTGCTCGAAGTAGGCCTCGACCATCAGCTGCGAGAGCGTGGAGGTGCAGAGGTCCGTGGCCTGCTTGCCGAGATTGATCTTCTCGAGCACGGGCGGCGGAGCCACCACCCAGCCGAGCCGGATCCCCGGCGAGAGGATCTTCGAGAAGGTGCCGAGGTACATCGTGTAGACGCCGCCGTCGAGCGCGTGCAGCGTTGGGAGGCCCTCGCCCTCGTAGCGGAGCAGGCCGTAGGGGTTGTCCTCGAGGACGAGCAGCTCG
>JBPCPH010000185.1:0-6401 GCA_050999415.1 Thermoleophilaceae bacterium | reverse complement strand
ACGAGGAGCGTGGGGGCGCACGCGCACGCCGGAACCGAACCTCCCCCGCTCTGCCCGCCAGCAACCACCAGCACCCCGCCCGCCCCCTCCCCCTCCGCCGCATCCGTGAGCGCCGCCCATCCGGGGGCGCCGAGCCGCTCGAAGCACGCGAGCTGGAGCTTGACCGCGACGCACGCCGGCCCGGCCGCATCGATGGCCGCGCGGCAGTGACGAGCGACCGCCGCCGCCGTGAGCTCAGCCGCCGACCCGCCCGCCTCGGCGCCCGGCCCACCCTCGAGCGCCATCGGCCAGAGCGCCGCGGGGTCGGGGTCGAGCCCGAGGACGAGCTGGCTTCGGCGCTCCTCGACGAGCCGCGCCAACCGATCGGCGAACGGCTCGGTCACGCCCTTCGCCGATGGGCTCCCGGCCGAGGCCGAGCTCCGCCTACCGGCCCGCGCCGAGCTCCACGGGCCGCACCGTCCTGCCTAGCCCCCGCATAGGGGGGTCTATCCAGCACAGCGTGCACCGCATTCGGTCGACCCGTCGTTGCGTTGGAAGAGCGATCTGAAACAGGGGGCGACACGTGGTCCGCACGCGAGCGACCGATGACGTCGGCAAGCTAGGCGGTGCTCAAGAACCCTTAATGGACTTCTTGAGTGCGGAGCCCGCCGAGAAACGCGGCACGCGGCTCGCGCTGATCTGGATCCGCTCTCCCGTCTGCGGGTTGACGCCCTGGCGTGCGCCGCGCTCGGCCACCGTGAACTTGCCGAACCCGGTGAAGTTCACGTCACCGCCGCGCTTCAGCGTCTCCTCGATGACCTCGAGCACCGCATCGACCGCCTTGCTGGCGTCGTTCTTCTGAAGTCCTGACTTAGAGCCGACCTGATCGACGAACTCGGACTTTGTCACTGCTCCTCCTTCGAAGGGGGCTATGGCAGGCCGGAACCTAACAACGAGCACGGACGGCGGACGTCCTCGTCCCGCTTCCCAAGCGGAACTACGGGGTCGAAACCCGCAATTTGCGTATTTGCCGGGCTAGGAACCGGAGACCGCCATCTCGCCCAGCAGCACCGGCGCGGCGCGGACGCTGCCGCCGAACGGCACCCAGCGCGACTCCGATCCGACCGCCTCGACCGCTCGGAGCATGGCCACGAGGTCGTTCGCGATCGTCACCTCGCGCACGGGCGACGCGAGCTCGCCGCCCTCGATCAGGCGGCCGGTGGCCCCGACCGAGAAGGTCCCCGAGACCGGGTTCACCCCCGAGTGCAGGCCGGCGACATCGGTCACCAGGAGGCCGTCGCCGGCACGCCGGACGAGCGCCTCCAGATCTTCCTCGCCCGACTCGAGGACGAGGTTCGCCGCCCCCACCGAGGGCGGGCTGCGGTAGGACGATCGGACGGCGCTTGCGGTGGTCGAGCGCCCGGCCTTGCGCGCGGTCCGCGCGTCGAAGAGGTAGGTGGCAAGCCGGCCGTCCTCGATCAGCTCGGTGCGGCGCCGGGCCGAGCCCTCCCCGTCGAACGGCGCGCTCGCGGGGCCGTCGGGGTCCGTCCCGGCGTCGGCGAGCCGGACGCAGGCGGCGGCGACCTCGTCGCCCTCGCGTCCGGCGAAGAGCGAGCGGCCGCGCTGCACGGCGTCCGCCGAAAGCATTCCGCCGATGATGCCGAGGAAGCTGGCCGCGACGAACGCGTCGAGCACGACCGGACAGCGTCTGCCGGCCGGCTGGCGAGCGCCGGCGAGCGCCAGCGCGCGACCGGCCGCCTCGCCCCCAATCGCCTCGGGGTCGAGCGCGGCGGGCGAGCGCCCGAGCCCGAGCCCGATCCCGGTCATGAGGTCGGCGCCCTCGCCCGCGAACGCCGATGCGTATGCCCACGCCGCGGTCGCGGCGAACGAAGCAGAGAGGCCGCTCGCGCTCACGATCGCAGAGCGCTCGTCGCGGTCGGCGTAGCCCGTGTCCTCGACCTGGGAGACCCCCTCGCGCGAGCGCGCGGCCCGCTCGATCGCCAGGGCGAGCTCGACCTTGCGCTCGGAGCTCCAGCTCGCGAGCTCCGCGGAGTGCAGCCCGTCCACGTCGGCCGCGCCGACCTCGTCGGGGAGTCCTGCGTGCTCGTCGACGTCGGCCACCGCCGCCGCCTCGACCGCCGAGCGGGCCAGCGCCGCGGCTCCGGCGTCCGAAAGGTCCGTGCCGTAGGCATAGCCGGGCCGGTGCCCGACGAAGACGCGCAGGCCGAGGCCACGCCCGCCGGCCTCCGCCAGGCTCTCGACCTCACCGTCGTAGACGCGCACGTCGGTGCCGTGCGAGCGCTCGACCCAGGCCTCCGCCTCGTCGGCGCCCGCTCCGAGCGCCGCCTCGACCGCGCGCCGGCCGACCGGCTCGAGCTCGTCTGACGCCGGAGAGCTCGGACCGCTCACCCGGCGGTCCCGCCCACCGTCAGAGCCCGGATTCGCACGTGCGGCTGGCCGACCCCCGCCGGCACCTGCTGCCCCCCCTTGCCGCAGAACCCGGTCGCTATCTCGAGGTCGTCGGCCACGCCGTCGATGGCGCCCAGCGCCTCGATGCCGTTCCCGACCAGGGTGGCGCCGCGCACCGGCGCCGTCACGCGACCGTTTTCGATCAGGTAACCCTCCGACACGCCGAACACGAAGTCGCCGGTGGCCGGCTCGACCTGCCCGCCGCCGAAGGAGACGGCGTACAGGCCGCGATCGACGCCCGCGATCAGCTCCTCGGCGGTGGAATCGCCCGGCGCGAAGTAGGTGTTGGTCATCCGCGGCAACGGGAGGTGGCGAAACGACTGTCGCCTGCCGTTGCCCGTCGACTCGGCGCCCGCCTTGCGCGCGCGGACCAGGTCGTAGAGGTACGACACGAGCCTCCCCTCCTCGACGATGCCCGTGCGCTGCGTCGGCGTCCCCTCGTCGTCGATCCCGTCGCTTCCCCACTCGCCCGCTCGCCGACCGTCGTCGTAGGCGGTCACGAAGGGCTCCGCCAGGCGGTCCCCGATGCGGCCCGCGTAGACGCTGGCGCGCTTCTGGACCGCGTCAGCCTCGAGGCCGTGGCCGACCGCCTCGTGCAGCAGCACGCCCCCGAAGCCGTTCCCGACCACGACCGGCATGCGCGCGCTGGGCGCGTCCACCGCGTCGAGCATCGTCAGCGCCTTGCGCGCGGCTCGCGCCGCCACCTCCTCGGGCTCGCGTGCCACGAGCTCGAAGCCGGCGTGGCCGCCGCGGGTCTCGGCGCCGGTCTCGACGGTGCCGTTCCGGCGCGCAACGACCTGTACGCCCAGGCGCACGCGGGTTCGGTCATCGGTCGCGACGCGGCCGTCGGAGTTGAACACCTGAACCTGGCGGCGGGTCTCGGCGTAGCTCGCCGTGACCTGCGCCACCTCCGAGGAGGCGGCGCGCGCGCGCTCGTCGCAGCCTCGGACGAGGTCGGCCTTCAGCGCGGCCTCTACGGCCTCGGGCCGGCGCTCGACCGCGTGCGGCGAGTCGTCGTCCGCCGCGGCCGCGAGGGCGTGCGCCCGGCCTTCGCCCGCGCTGACAGCTCCGGCCACCGAGTCGGCCACGCGCAGGATGTCGTCGCCGGCGAGGCCGTCCACGTGGCCGAAGTAGGTCGCCTCGCCCGACACGACGCGTACGCCGGCGCCGCGCTCGCGCCCGAGCTGGGGTCGCTCGACGCGGCCGTCGTCCAGCGACAGCGAGAAGCCACTTCGATCCTCGACGTAGAGGTCGGCGAAGTCGCCGCCCTTGCGCAGGGCGCGCTCGATCACCGACGTCGCGAGGTCGCTCTCGAGCAGCGTCATGTCGCCGGCTCGTCGCTCCGCTCCGGCCCGAGGCGGGTTTCGGGGCTCGACCACGGACGCGCCTCGCGCCCGGGCTCGCCGGCCAGCTCGAGCATCCGGTCGGCGATTGCGAGCAGCTCGTCGTAGCCGGCCGCCGAGGGCGCCACCAGGTGCGCGGCGCCCGCCCCTCGGAACAGGAACACGCGCGGCTCGCGATCTCGCTGGCGGCGCCTGACCGCCGCGGCGACTCCCTCGGCGATCCCCACGACCCTCCCCGAGCGCGCGCGACGCTCTGTCACGCCGCCGCTCCGAGCGCGCGGATCGTCATCCCCATGTCGTAGAAGACGAGCGATGAGAGCGCTCCGCCCACCGTGACCGCGACGAGCGTCCACGACCGGCCTGCGGGGTCGCGCGCACGGACGCCGAACACGCCCCCCTCGGGGCGCGCGACCTCCACTCGCCCGACCCCGTCGAGGCCGACGCGCGAGCCGGCCGCATCAGCCACCGTGAAGAGCTCGGCGGCCAACTCCGCAATGCCGTCGGCGTCGGCCCCGTCGGCATTCGCGCTGGCCACCCGGTTGCCGCCTTCGTCGAGCAGGGCGGCGGCGCGCACGTCGGCGGACTGTTCGCCGAGCCGCTCGACGGCTGCTTGCGGGGTCAGCGCCGATGCGGCGGACACTCGCGTCACAATACCCACGTGCCTCTTTCGCGCATCTCGTGGCTGCTCACGGTGGCGACGTGCCTCGTGGCGGCGGTGCTGCTGCTATTGAACGGCTATCTAGGCTACTTCGGCGTGCTCCTTGCAGTCGGCGCCGCCGCCGCCGTGAACCTGCTCCAGGGGCCGCGCTCGAGCGGACCGCCGACGGAGCGCGACGCCGCTCGGCGTCACTAGCTCACGGATCCGCCGCCCGGCTCGAGGTGGATCAGCACGTCCGCCCCGCGCACGCGCGTGGAGATCTCCCGTTGCAGCTCGTGGCTCACCTCGTGCGCGCGCTCGAGCGTCGTGCCCGGGCGAAATTGAACGTGGAGGTCGATGTAGCGGCGGCTGCCGGCGCGCCGCGCGCGCAGCTTGTGAAAGCCGATCAGCTCGCCGGCGTCGTGACCTTCGATCGCCGCGCGGATCGCCTCCAGCTCGACCGCCGGCAGCGCCTCGTCAACCAGCACGCGGGACGAGCGCTCCAGGATGCGCACGCCGGCGAAGATGATCGCCGCTGCCACGATCAGCGCGGTGAGCGCGTCGAGCTCCACCACGCCGGTGACCTCGACGAGCAGCAGCCCGACGAGCACGCCGACCGAGGTGAAAGCGTCCGTCCGCAGATGGGCGGCGTCGCCCTCCAGCGCCGGGGAATCCGTCCGCCGTGCCTGGCGGTAGAGGTAGGTGGAGACGAACCCGTTCGTCACCGCGGACAGGCCGATCACCGCGATGCCGAGGAAGACCGCGTCGATCTCGGCGCCGACGGCGAGGCGCCGGACCGACTCGTAGATGATCACACCCGCGCCGACCAGGATCAGCATCCCCTCGATCGCCGCGGCCATGTTCTCGACCTTCGCGTGCCCGTACATGTGGTCCTCGTCGGCCGGCTCGTCGGCCTTGCGCACCGAGAAGTAGGCGATCACCGACGCCACGAGGTCGATGCTCGAGTGGACCGCCTCGGTGAGGATCGCGATCGACCCGGTGATGACTCCGGCGACGACCTTGAGCCCGATCAGGATCGTGTTCGAGACGATCGAGACTGCGGCGACGCGCGTCTTGCGCGCGCCTTGCGCGGCGCCCAGGATGCTCGCGGGCGTCGCCGTGTTGGTCACGGCGCCGCGCCTCATCGCTCCAACCAATCAAGCAGCGCTCGGGCCGCGCCCCCGCGGTGGCTGATCGCCCCCTTCTCGTCCGGAAGAAGCTCGGCCATCGTGCGGCCGTCAGGCGCTTCGGCGGGGAGGAACGCCGGGTCGTAGCCGAAGCCGCCAGAGCCGCGCGGCTCCCGCGCGAGCTCGCCCTCGCAGCGGGCTTCGAAGACCCGCTCCGCTCCGTCCGCCCCTCCGGCGTAGGCCAGCGCGCAGACGTAGGCGACGCGGCGGTCGTCGCCTCTCCCAACCTCACGGATCAATTTGTCGAGGTTTGCTTCGTCGCTCGCGCCCTCGCCGGCGAAGCGGGCCGAGCGGACGCCCGGCGCCCCGTCCAGCGCGGCCGCCTCGATGCCGGAGTCGTCGGCGATCGCAGGCAGGCCGGTGGCCGTCGCGGCTGCGCGTGCCTTGGGGACGGCGTTGGCGGCGAACGAGTCACCGGTCTCCGGCGGCAGCTCGATCCCCTCCCGGAGCTCGACGACCTCGTGCGGGTCGAGGAGGGAGCGGAGCTCCTCGAGCTTGTGGCGATTGCGCGACGCGAGTACGAGCCTCATCCGTGGGAGGCGCCCGCGACCGGCAAACCGCCCGCGGCGTCCGCCTGCGCCGATCGCAGCCGCTCGATGCCGGACGCGGCCAGCGCGAGGAGCTCGTCGAGCGACGCGCGCGACAACGGCGTCCGCTCGGCCGTGGCCTGGACCTCGACGAGGCCCCCGTCGCCGGTCATCACCACGTTCATGTCCACCTCCGCGCTCGAGTCCTCGGGGTAGTCGAGGTCGAGCAGCGCCCGCCCCTCGACGATCCCGCAGGAGA
>JBPCPH010000166.1:0-7472 GCA_050999415.1 Thermoleophilaceae bacterium | reverse complement strand
GTGGCGAGCGTGATCTACAACCGGCTGCGTGAAGGGATCCCGCTCGGCATCGACGCCACTACGCGGTTCGAGCTCGACAACTGGACCGAGCCGCTCGTGGAGTCGGACTTCGAGGCGGACACCCCCTACAACACGCGCCTCAACACGGGGCTGCCGCCGGGGCCGATCGGGAGCCCCGGGCGCGATTCGATGGAGGCTGCGGCCAACCCGGAGCAGAGCGACTTTCTCTACTACGTCGTCAAGCCGGGCACCTGCGGCGAGCACGTTTTCACCGAGACCGATGCGGAGTTCCAGGTTGCCGTAGACGAGTACAACGCCGCGCGCGAGGCCGCCGGCTTCCAGTCGCCGGACGACTGTCCGCAGTAGCGGCGAGCCCCGAGACTGGCGCGCGCTCGCCGCGATACTGACCGGATGACGCTTGCCGGCGTGCTCGGATTTCCGGTCGCCCACAGCCGGTCTCCGGCCATGATGAACGCGGCCTTCCGAACGCTCGGGCTCGACTGGCGTTATCTCAAGCTGCCGGTGCCGCCCGAGCGCTTCGAGGAGACCGTCCACGCGCTGCCTGGCTCCGGCTATCTCGGCGCCAATGTCACCGTGCCGCACAAGCTCGCCGCCCTCCGGCTCGCAGACGAGGCGACTGAAGCGGCGGCCGCGATCGGCGCCGTTAACACGCTCTCGTTCAGCGACGGCGCGATCGCTGCGGAGAACACCGACGCCGGAGGCCTGCTGGATGCTCTAGGCAGCTCGCCGCAGGGCCTCCGCACACTCGTGCTCGGGGCCGGCGGCGCCGGGCGGGCGGCAGCGTGGGCGCTGCGCGAGGCGGGCGCCGCGGAGGTCTGCGTCTGGAATCGGACGCCCGAGCGGGCGCTGGAGCTCGCGCGCGATCTGGGCGTTCGAGCGGTCTCGGCGGCCGCACCGGCCGACCTGCTCGTCAACGCCACGACGGTCGGACTCGATCCGGCGCTCCATCGCGACGCGGCGCTGGCGCAGCTCGGGCTCGACCGCATCGACCCGCCGGCGACCGTGGTGGATCTGGTCTACGGTGGCCATGTCACGCCGATCGCGGCGTGGGCGGCGGGTGCCGGGGCCAGGGTGGTCGAGGGGATAGAGGTGCTTGTTCACCAGGGCGCGCGCAGCCTGAAGTCCTGGACCGGGCGCGCGGCGCCGCTCGAAGCGATGCGCGCGGCCGCGCGCGGCGACGGCCGCGAGCGTCCGCCGGCCGAGCATCTCTAGCCGGCGGACGGCGCGGCGGCGGAGGGGCCGTCGGAAGCCACCGCGAGCGTGCCGACCCGACGCTCGCGGCCCTCGACCGGCGCGTAGAGGACGTCGAACTCACCGGTGCTGTCCGTGAAGAGGTCGAAGACCGCGGGCGTCCGCGGCCCGACCGGCTCGACGAGGCCGAGGCCGTCGAGGGAGACCACGCCTGGGTCGCGCGCCGTGACGGTGACGATCACGTGCTCACCGCTGCCGGCGGTCTCGGTGGGTGGCTGGTCGGGAGGGTCGGGCTCGTCAGGCTCGTCGGGCGATGCTGCCTCGTCGGGCGGCTCGCCCGCCGAGAACCGGAGCTCGACCGCGTCGGCGTCGGTGGACCCGGACCCTGCCGCGCCCGCGCCCGACTCGGAGCTCCCGGCCTCCGGTTCGGCTTGGCCGCTCTCGCCCTCTTCCTGGGTGGAGTCCGGCACCGGCACGAGCGATGCGGCGGCAGCGGTCAGCGCCAGGCCGATGGCGAACAGCAGCAGGATGCGGCGCGCTTGCAACCCGGGGCAATGTAGCCGGGCCGATCGCCCGGGGGCGATCCGGGGCCGCTCGGCGCTTCACCGAGCATGCTTCCTCCGCTGCTCGCGGTGCCCTTCTTCGCGCTGCTCGCCGCCGCCGCGGCGTTCGACCTGAAGCTGCGGATCGTCCCGAACCGGCTCGTCGCGCCGGCGGCGCTGTGGGCGCTCGCGGCGACCGCGATCCTAGCGCCGGCCGAGGTCGCCGACCGGGCGCTGGCAGGCGCCCTCGCTTTCGCGGCGATGCTCGCTCCTGCCCTGGCGCGGCCCGGCGCGCTCGGCATGGGTGACGTCAAGCTCGCCGGTGCGATGGGCCTCTACCTCGGCGTCTTGGTGATCCCGGCGCTGCTCGTCGCATTCGTGGCCGGCTCGGCAGCCGGCTCGGCGATGCTCCTTCGAGACGGGCGCTCGGCCCGCCACGCGGCGCTTCCGTTCGCGCCCTTCCTCGCCCTCGGCGGGGTCGTGGGCATGGTGTGGGGCCGCGAGCTGATCGGCCTCTACCTCGACCGGCTGCGATGAGGCATCGCCGGCGCGGAGCGGGGGGACCCCGCAAGTAGGGTTCGAACCGCGATGGCGCTGCGCTTCACGACAGCCGGAGAGTCGCACGGCCCGGGCCTCGTGGCCGTGCTCGAGGGCCTTCCGGCCGGGCTCGGGCTTTCGCCCGACGACATCGATGGCGACCTGGCGAGGCGCCAGCTCGGCCATGGCCGCGGCGGGCGGATGAAGATCGAGCAGGACCGCGCCGAGGTCACCGCCGGCCTGCGCCACGGCCGCACGCTCGGGAGCCCGGTCGCGCTCAGGATTCAGAATCGCGACTACGCCAACTGGGAAGAGCGGATGAACCCGTGGCCGGTGGCCGCGGACGTGGAGGAGGTGCACCTGCCGCGCCCGGGCCACGCCGACCTCGCCGGCGTGCAGAAGTTCGGCTTCCAGGACGTGCGCAACGTCCTGGAGCGCGCCAGCGCTCGCGAGACGGCGGCGCGCGTCGCCTGCGGCGCCCTCGCGAAGGCGTTCGTCCGCGAGCTGGGCGTGGTCGTCGCGAGCCACGTGCTGCGGATCGGCTCGGTCGAGGCGCCGGCGCGCGACCCGCTCGGCTCGGAGGACTTCGCCGGCGTTGACGAGTCGCCCGTGCGTTGCCTCGACCCCGAGGCGAGCGCTGCGATGGTCGCCGAGATCGACGCCGCCCGGAAGGCCAACGAGTCGCTCGGAGGGATCTACGAAGTCGTCGCCTTCGGCGTCGTGCCCGGCCTCGGCTCCCACGTCTCCTGGGAGGAGCGCCTCGACGGTCGCCTGGCCCAGGCGGTGATGTCGATCCAGGCGATGAAAGGGGTAGCGATCGGCGACGGCTTCGAGCTCGCCGGGCGCGTCGGCTCACAGGCGCACGACGAGATCTTCTTCTCCGACGACCGCGGTTACTTCCGCGAGACGAACCACGCCGGCGGCCTCGAAGGCGGGATGACCACTGGTGACCCGCTCGTCGTCCGCGGCGCGATGAAGCCCCTCCCGACGCTGACCAAGCCGCTTCGCTCGGTGGACATCGCCACCCGCAAGCCCGCTCAGGCGCTGCGCGAGCGCACGGACTCGTGCACGGTGCCCGCAGCTGCTGTGGTGGCGGAGGCGATGGCCGCGCTGGTGGTGGCATCCGCCTACCGCGACAAGTTCGGGGGCGACCACATCGGCGACGTGACCAAGGCCGTCGGCGCCTACGAGGAGCGCATCGGATGGAGGCGGTAGCGCGGTCGGGATCGGTCGCGGGCGCCGGAGAAGATTCGACCGGCGAGCGCGCGCTCGTGTTCGTGGGCTTCATGGGCGCCGGCAAGTCGAGCGCGGCGCGCGCGGCGGCCGCGGAGCTGGACGCCGAAGCCGTTGACTCCGACCGTGAGCTCGAGCACGAGCTCGGCGAGCCGCTCGAGTCGTTCTTCGACCGCGAGGGCGAGGCCGCCTTTCGCGAGCGCGAGGAGGCCGTGGCCACCCGGCTGCTCGAGCGCCCCGGCCTGCGCGTCGCGGCCCTCGGCGGCGGGACGCTTCAGTCGGAGGCGGTGCGGCGGGCGCTCGAGCGCCACGTCGTCGTGTACCTCGATGTGGGGACCGACGAGGCGTGGCGTCGCGCGTCGCGCGAGGGCCGCCCGCTGGCGCGCGAGCGCGAGCGCTTCGAGGACCTCCACCGTGACCGCCGGTCGCTCTACGAGTCCGCCGCCGACGCGTTCCTCCCCCCGGGCGAGCGCGACGTCGTGCGTCGTGCGCTCCCGTCACTCGTCCGGCTGCGCGCAGCGGACCGATCGGCCGGCATGCGACTCGTGTGGGCGCACGCGGCATCGGGCGACTATCCGGTCTTCGCGGGGCGCGGCCTTCTCGCGAGCGGCTTCTTCGAGCCGCGCGACCGCCGCCGCTTCCTCGTCACCGACCGCGCGGTCGCGCGGCTTCAGGGCCGCGTCGCCGACGCCGTGGAAGACGTCGGGCGAGCGGTCCTCCCCCCGGGCGAGACCGAGAAGCGACTCGGGCGGGCGGAGGAGGTGCTGCGCGACATGGCGAGCGCCGAGGTCGAGCGCGGGGACCTGGTGGTGGCCCTCGGCGGCGGCGTCGTGGGCGACCTGGCCGGCTTCTGCGCGGCGGTCTACCAGCGCGGGATCGCCTGGGTCGGCGTTCCGACGACGCTCGTCGCCCAGGTGGACTCGGCCTATGGCGGAAAGACCGGGGTCGACCTCCCGGAGGGCAAGAACTACGCGGGCGCCTACCACCAGCCGGCATCGGTGCTCGTCGACCCGGCGATGCTCGAGACCCTGCCGGCCGAGGAGCGCGCCGCCGGTTACGCCGAAGTCGTCAAGACTGCACTGATCGCCGGCGGCGGGCTGTGGGCGAGCGTCCGCCGCGGCGGCGCGCCCGACGACGACGTGGTCCTCGGCTGCCTGCGGACGAAGCTAGCCGTCGTGGCTCAGGACGAGCGCGACGGCGGCCGCCGCCAGGTTCTGAACCTCGGGCACACGGTCGCGCACGCGCTCGAGGTCGCCACTGGCTACGCCCGCCTTCGCCACGGCGAGGCGGTCGGAATCGGACTGCTGTGCGCCCTACGGCTCTCCGAGCGCGAGTCGGTCCGGACGGAGGTCGCGGACCTGCTCGCCGCGGCGGGCCTGCCTCTGAGAGTCGGGGGTGTCGACCCCGACGCAGTCGTGGCGCTCGTTCGCCGCGACAAGAAGCGACGCGGCGGATCGGTTCCCTTCGTGCTGCTCGAGTCCCCGGGAGCGGTCACGCCCGGGCACGAGCTGCCCGACGCCGACGTGCGCGCAGCGGTGTCCGAGGTGGTGACCCCGTGAGCCGGGTGGAGGTCCTGCACGGCGTCAACCTCGACACGCTGGGACGCCGGGACCCCGCGCTCTATGGAAGCTTCACGCTCGCCGAGCTCGAGGCGCGGGTGAAGGGCTTCGGCGACGAGCTCGATCTCGAGACGTCGTTCGCCCAAACGAACCACGAGGGCGAGTACTGCGAGCTGGTCCACCGCGCCGGCGAGAGCGCGCACGGTCTCGTGCTCAACCCGGGCGCCTGGACGCACTACTCGTATGCGATCCGCGATGCGCTCGAGGTCGCGGCCCTGCCTGCGGTGGAGGTGCATATTTCGCGCGTGGACGATCGCGAGGAGTGGCGCCGGCGCTCGGTGATCGCGGACCTGTGCGTCGGGCGCGTGCAGGGCAGGGGCGTCGACGGCTACCGAGAGGCGCTCGAGATCCTGCACGGGACGCTCGGCGGGTGAGACGGACCGACCCCTCACCACGCCACGCCGTTTCGGGGTCGGTCCTATGAGCGAGCGCGCCGACCGCCTCACGGAACGGCTGCGCGAGCGGGGGCTCGACGCGCTGCTCGTGACGAACATCGTGAACATCCGCTACCTGACCGGGTTCACCGGCACCAACGCGCTCTGCCTGGTCGGGGATGGGCTGCGCGCGTTCCTAACGGACTTTCGCTATGTGGAGCAGGCTGAGCGCGAGGTGAGCGGCTTCGATCGCGTCCAGGGCAAGCGCGACCTGCTCGGCGACCTTCGCGACCTGCTCGCCCCGGCTGGGACGCGGCGCGTCGGCTTCGAGGACCACGACGTGAGCGTCCACCGGCACGGGCGCCTGCGCTCGGCGCTGCCCGACTCGGTGGAGCTCGAGTCGGCCGGCCAGCTCGTCGAGGGGCTTCGCGAGGTCAAGGACGAGAAGGAGATCGCGGCGATCCGGGCGGCCGCCGAGCTCGCGACCGAGGTGTTGGAGCAGCTTCGCGAAACTGGCTTTCGCGGCCGCACCGAACGCCAGGTCGCGGGCGACTTCGAAGCCGAGATGCGCGCCCGCGGGGCGGAGCCGGCGTTCCCCACGATCGTCGCGGCGGGGCCGAACGGAGCGCTCCCGCACGCCACGCCGGGTGACGCGACGGTGCTGCCGGGCTCCCTCGTGGTGGTGGACTTCGGCTGCCTGCTCGACGGCTACTGCTCCGACTGCACGCGCACGCTCGCGAGCGGTGATCCGCCGGACGAGGCGGTGGCCGTCTACGAGCTCGTGCTTCGGGCTCAGGAGGCGGCGCTCGGCGCCGTGCGCGCCGGCGCCGTGTGTCGAGAGGTGGACGGCGTCGCGCGCGAGGTGATCGCCGAGGCGGGGCACGGCGATCGCTTCGGCCACGGGCTTGGGCACGGCGTGGGGCTCGAGGTCCATGAGGGCCCGCGGCTCACCCAATCGGCCGAGGACTCGGAACGGCTCGAGGCAGGGAACGTCGTGTCCGTCGAGCCCGGCGTGTACCTGCCGGGCGAGCTCGGCGTGCGCATCGAGGACCTCGTGGTGGCCCGCGACACGGGACCCGAGGTCCTCACCTCCTTCCCGAAGACGCTGACGATCGTCGAGTAGCGAGGACTTGCCCCATATGCGAACATGCGTTCGTAATGGTGGTATGCCTGCTGATCCCCCGGATAGCGCTGCTGGGAGCGCTGGGGGAGCGGCGCGCGCTCCTGTCCGAGCCGATCGCGCTGGCGCCTGAGGCGGGGCGCGAGCAGCGCGTGGGGGAGGCGTCCGCCGCGGCGGAGGCGTTCGGCGTCGCGCCCGGGATGGGCCTCGGCGAGGCGCTGACTCGCTGCCCGGAGCTCCGGCTCGTCCCGCCCGACCCCGAGCGCGTGCGGGCGCTGTGGGCGCAGGCGCTCGACCGGCTCGAGGGAATCGGGGCGGGCGTGGAGTCGGACCGCCCGGGCGCGGCGTTCTTCTGCGCCGACGGCCTGCGCCGCGTCCACGGCGGACACCTGGAGGACGTGCTCGCCGCCACTCGACGCTCCTTCCGCCGCCCCCCATCGCCGCTCGCCGCGAGCCTGCGGGTCGGCGCCGGCCCTAGCCGCTTCGTCGCCTACGTGGCGGCCACGCGGGCGCGGCCGGGGCGGCGGCGCGGAGAGGGGCATGACACCGCTCCGCGCGCGCGATTGGAGGTGGTGGTGCCCGCTCGCTCGGCGCTCACGTTCCTGGCGCCGATGCCGGCGTCCCTGCTTCGCTCCCGGCCGGAGCTCGACTGGATGTGCGACCTGCTCGAGCGGCTCGGGATCCGCACGCTCGGCGAGCTGGCCGACCTTTCCTCTGCCGCGGTGGCCGAGCGCTTCGGCCACCCGGGGCTGCTCGCGCTCGACCTGGCCCAGGGGCGCGACACGCCGCTCGACCCACGGCGCCCGCCCGAGCCGGTGGTGGAGCGGATCGCCCT
>JBPCPH010000142.1:0-4115 GCA_050999415.1 Thermoleophilaceae bacterium | reverse complement strand
GGGCGCAGCGCCGAGAGCATCGTCTTGCCGGTCAGGATCATCATGTCCCCGACCTGCTCGAGCATGTTCTTGGTGGGCAGAAACGCCCTGTCGGCTACCGCTCGAACCATGTGCGTCCTCCCTGGTCTTTCGGGGGCGGCGATGGTGCCCCCCGCTCCGCTCGTAAGCGTACGTGATCGAGATTCGATTTGGCAAGCGACAACCGTCCCCGGCAACGCACCACCTGCGCAAGGACGCGAGGCGCCGTGGTATGTTCGCCCGCGTTGAGGGCGGAAGTGGGCACAGCCGCGCTGGGCCGCGGCGCCCTCCTTTGCGGAGCGGCGCTCCTCGTCGTGGGCTGCGGCGCGCAGCCGTCGCAGGACGAGGACGAGCCCGAGGGCGAGTTCCCGGTCAGGGTCGAGGAGGTCAGCTTCCCGAAGAAGCAGAAGCTCGCAAAGGACTCCCGGCTCCAGATCGAGGTGCGCAACGTCGGCGACGAGACGATCGCCGACATCAGCGTGACCGTGGACGGCTTCGACGAGGACCTGCAGGACCCGAACGACCCGGGCGAGGTGGACCCGAACGTCGCCGACCCGAGCCGGCCGGTCTTCGTCGTCGATCAATCGCCGGTCGATTTCCTGCGTAGCCGCATCCCCGTCGCCGAGTCGCTCGTGGACCGCGAGGTGAACCCTCCCTACGGCAGGGAGACCGCCTACGTCAACACCTACAGCCTGGGCGAGCTCGCTCCGAAGGACACCGCGCTGTTCCGCTGGGACCTGAGCGCGGTCAAGGCCGGGTCGTACAAGCTCGAGTACCAGGTGAACGTGGGGCTCGACGGCGTCGCCGAGGCGGTGAGCGAAGGCGGTGAGCCGCTCGAGGGCAAGATCGCGGGCGTGGTCAGCGACCAATCCCCGGCGGCCAATGTCCTGTCGAGCGACGGCGAGACGATCGTCACCGACGACGGCCGCAGGATCGAGAACCAGCGCGGCGTCATCCGCGACGAGTAGCGGCGTCCTCGCGCTCGAAGCCGCGACAGCGCTCGACCGGTAGCCGCGGGTAGCGCGGAAAGCTCGCGTCGGAGCGCGAGCGCTCGCACAGGGAGAAGACCGACCCGCGCGTGTTGCGCACCACGCGCTGGTGCTTGCAGATGTCGCACAGTCCCGCCGGTGGAGCGGTGCCCACGGGGGCAGTATCCGCCGCGGCGGCGCCTCGCGTCGGCCGGTGCGAGCCGTGTCGTAACCTCACCCGATGGCGACGCTCCATCGGATCGACGCTCTGCTGGGGCCGGAAGATCCCGACCGCCGTGCCCAGCCGCCGAGCGACGCCGAGGCGCTCGACGCCTACTCGCGGGTGGTCACCGAGGTCGCACGGGGCCTGGCGCCGTCGGTCGCGAGCCTGCGCGTGGCGCACGGCCGCCGTCGCGGCCCGGGCGCCGTCGGCGGCGGTAGCGGAGTCGCGATCACGCCGGATGGCTTCGTGCTCACCTCGGCCCACGTCGTCGCGGACTCGGGCCGCCTCGGCTCCGCTCGGTTCGCGGACGGGCGCGAGCTCCAGTTCACCGTCGTTGGCCGCGACACGCTGTCCGACCTGGCGGTGCTCCGCGTCGACGCCGGCGACCTCCGGCCGGCAACCCTCGGCGACGCCGAGCGGCTCGCGGTCGGCCAGCTCGTGGTGGCGATCGGCAGCCCGTACGGCTTCGCCGGCTCCGTGACCGCCGGCGTCGTGTCGGCGCTCGGCCGCTCGCTGCCGACGCGCTCGCGCGCGGCGACCCGCATCGTCGAGAGCGTGATACAGACGGATGCCGCGCTCAACCCGGGCAACTCCGGCGGAGCGCTCGTGGACGGTCGCGGCGAGGTCATAGGGATCAACACCGCGGTGGCCGGAGTCGGACTCGGCCTCGCAGTGCCGATCAACGAGGCCACCCGCAAGATCCTCGGGGCGCTGATGCGAGAAGGGCGAGTGCGGCGCGCCTACCTGGGCATTGCCGGAGGCGGCAGGCCCCTTCCGCCCCGAGTGGCTCGCGAGCTCGGTCGCCGGCGAGGCGTCGAGGTCGTAGAGGTCGTGGCGGGTAGTCCCGCCGACAGGGCGGGTGTGAGGCCCGAGGACGTCATCGTCACGCTCGACGGCGCGGCGATCGAGGACGCCGACGATCTCCAACGCCTGATGGACGCCGACCGGATCGCGACGCCGATCGCCGCGCGCGTCGTACGCGAAGGCCGCGAGCTGACGATCGAGCTCGTCCCGGCCGAGCTCGAGGGCTGAGGAAGCGGCACCCGGCTACCGCAGTGCCGGGGCCCGCTCCTCCCGAAGCTGCCGCGCCGCCTCGACCATGTTGCGCAGCTACGCCTCGGTCTCCGCGTAGCCGCGCGTCTTCAGGCCGCAGTCCGGATTGACCCAGATCTGCTCGGCATCCAAGACCTCGGCCGCCAGCCGGAGCTTTTCGGCCATCTCATCGCGCGAGGGGACGCGCGGCGAGTGGATGTCGTAGACGCCCGGGCCGACCTCCTGCTCATACCCCTCGCGCTTGAGGTCCTCCATCAGCTCCATGCGCGAGCGCGCGGCCTCCACGGAGGCCACGTCGGCGTCCAGCTCGCCGACGGCGCCGAGGATGTCTCCGAACTCCGAGTAGCACATGTGGGTGTGGATCTGGGTCGCATCGCTGACGCCGGACGTGGCGATCCGGAAGCAGTAGACGGCCCAGGCGAGGTACTCCTCCCGTCGATCCCGTCGCAGGGGCAGCCCCTCGCGGATGGCCGGCTCGTCGACCTGGATCATCTGCACGCCCGACGCCTCGAGGTCGGCAACCTCGTCGCGAATCGCGAGCGCGATCTGCTTGCACGTCTCCGAAGGCGGCTGGTCGTCGCGGACGAACGACCACATCAGCATCGTCACCGGAGCCGTGAGCATGCCCTTCACGGGCCGATCGGTGAGTGACTGGGCGTACGCCGTCCACTTGACGGTCATCGGCGAAGGCCTCGACACGTCGCCGAAGACGATCGGCGGGCGGACGTTGCGCGAGCCATACGACTGGACCCAGGCATTCTGGGTGAACGCGAAGCCCTTCATCTGCTCGCCGAAGTACTGGACCATGTCGTTGCGCTCGGGCTCGCCGTGCACCAGCACGTCGAGGCCGATGTCCTCCTGGAGGCGGATCACGCGCTCGATCTCCGCGCGCATGCGCAGCTCGTACTCGGCGCCGTCGATCTCTCCTCGGCGTAGCGAGGCACGCGCCGAGCGGACCTCGGCGGTCTGCGGAAACGAGCCGATCGTGGTGGTGGGAAAGAGCTGCAAACCGAGCTGCTCGCGCTGCGCCTCGCGGCGGGTCGAGAACGCGTTCTCGCGGTGCGTGTCGTCGTCTGTGAGCGCGGCCGCTCGCTCGCGCACGGCGGGATCGTGCGTGCGGGCGGACCCGGCGCGGCTCTCGAGCGAGCGGCGGTTGCGCTCGAGCTCGCCGGCGATCGCCTCGCGCCCCTCGTTCAGGCCTCGGGTCAGCGTCACCACCTCGCCGACCTTCTCGCGCGCGAACGCCATCCAGGACCGCAGCTCGTCGTCGAGCTCCGAGGCCGCCGCGAGGTCGATCGGCACGTGCAGCAGCGAGCAGGAGGTGGACACGACGAGGTCCCCGGCCAGCCGCTCGACGTGCTCGAGCAGCGCCAGCGAGTCCTCGAGGTCATTGGCCCAGACGTTGCGCCCGTCGACGACGCCGGCAAACAGCGTCTTTTCGCCGAGCCCACCGATCGCGTCGAGCGCCTCGAGGTTGCCCTCGCGGCCGTGGTGGAGGTCGAGCCCGATCCCCTCGACGCCCGAGCGCGCCAGCACCGCCAGCGCCTCCGCCGCATGGTCGAAGTAGGTGGCCACACAGAGCCGCGGGCGGCCGGGGACGGCTGTCAGCCGCTCGTACGCTCGCTCTAGCGCCGCGAGCTCAGCGTCGTTGCGGTCGGAAACGAAGGCGGGCTCATCGAGCTGGACCCAGTCGGCGCCGAGCTCGCCGAGTCGTGCGATCGCCTCAGCGTAGACCTCCACGAGCTCGTCGAGGAGCGACAGGCGATCGAAGTCCTCGGGGGCGTCCTCGTCGTTCTTTCCGAGCAGGAGGAACGTCACCGGGCCGATCAGCACCGGCTTGACCGCCACTCCCT
>JBPCPH010000137.1:0-4686 GCA_050999415.1 Thermoleophilaceae bacterium | reverse complement strand
GTCTTCTCGAGCGAGCGTCCGAGGCAGAAGTGGGCGAAGTCGTTCACCGGCGCGCGCTCCACGACGGCGGCGAACTCCTTCCGCGCCTCGGCGTAGCGCCCGGCGCGGAAGTAGGCGCGGCCGAGCGCCTCGCGGATCGAGGTCTTGTCGGGCTCGAAGGCGCGAGCGCCCTCGAGCGGAACCGTCGCCGCGGCGAAGTCGCCCGCTTCGAGCAGCGCGGTGCCGCGGCTGAAGAGGTCGTAGACGTGCTCGCCCCGCTCTTCGGGACTGAGCCCTCCGGCGTCCTCGGGGCAAGGCGCGCCGCCGCCCGTCGCAGGTCCGGCCGGTCGGGTCACGCGCCGCGCTCGACCTTCGACGCGACAGCGGCCGCCCGCAGCTCGGTGACGGCGTCGAGGATCGCACGCGCGACCTCCGCCTTGGAGGCGCGGGCGACCGGCCGATCGCCGGCGGCGGTGACGATCGTCACCTCGTTGTCGGCGGCGTCGAAGCCGATGCCCGGCCGCGAGACGTCGTTGACCACGATCGCGTCAACGCGCTTGCGGGCGAGCTTCTCCCTGGCTCGGTCGATCACCCCGGCCGCTCCGCCCTCTCCCGCGTGCTCGGCGGCGAAGCCGACGATCGTCTGGTCGGGCCGCCGCTCGGCGGCGAGCCCGGCCAGCACATCCGCAGTCGGCTCGAGCGAGATCGACAGCTCCTCGCGACCGGACTTCGCGATCTTCGCCGGGTCGGGCGCCGCGGGGCGGAAATCCGCGACCGCGGCGGTCATGAGGACCACGTCCGCGGCATGCGCGGCGCGGCGGGTCTCGATCTCGAGCTCCGCGGCCGTCTCGACCTCGACGTAGTCCACGCCGCCTGCATGCGGAAGGTCGACGTTGGCCGCGACCACGGTCACGTCCGCCCCGCGACCGGCGGCCTCCTCGGCGAGCGAGAAGCCCATCCGCCCCGACGAGCGGTTGCCGACGTAGCGGACCGCGTCGATCGGCTCGCGCGTGCCACCGGCCGTGACCAGCACCCGCATCCCGTCGAGCGAGCGCGGCGCGTACGAGGGCCCGAGCGCCTCCTCGACGGCGGCGAGGACGTCGACGGGCTCGGCGAGCCTTCCGGCTCCCCACTCACCTTTCGAGGCGAGCTCGCCCGTGCCGGGCGGCACGATGCGCGCCCCGCGCGCGGCGAGCGTCTCGAGGTTCGCGCGCGTGGCCGGGTGGCCGAGCATGCGGTCGTTCATCGCCGGGGCGAGCACGAGCGGGGCGTCCCCCGCGGCCAGGGCGGCGCTCGTGAGGAGGTTGTCGGCGATCCCGGTCGCGAGCTTGGCGATCGTGTTCGCCGACGCCGGGGCCACGCAGAGGACGTGGCAGTTACCGACCAGCTCGAGGTGAGAGATCGGATCGTGGTCCGGCGCCGGGTCGCCCGGGTAGGCGCCGCGCGCCGGGTCGCCCTCGAACTCGTCCACGAGCACGGGGGCGCCGGTGATGCCCGCGAACGTGGCGCGGCCCACGAACTCGAGGCTCGCGGGCGTCTGGATCACGCGCACGGCGTGACCGGCTCGCGTCGCCAGCCGGACGAGCTCGACGGCCTTGTACGCCGCGATGCCGCCGGATACGCCGAGGAGGATGCGCGCCACGGCCGGCCGGCCCCGCTCAGGCGCGGTACTCGTACCGAATCTTGCCGGCGGAGATCTCCTCGAGGGCGATCTTGAGGTAGTTCTTCGAAGTCGTCTCCACCATCGGCGGGGGGTACTCGTCGAACGTTCCCTCGCCGAGGTTGTGGTAGTAGGAGTTGATCTGGCGCGCTCGCTTCGCGGCGACCACCACGCATGCATAGTGCGAGTCGACGCGGTCGAGCAGGGTGTCCAGGCGGGGCTTGATCACTGAGGCGCTCCTCTTCGTTGCGTCCCGCAGATGGTACTCACGACCACCGCGAGGTCCTCGATCGCGTCCTCGAGGCGATCGTTGACCACGACGTGGCGGAACTCAGCGCGCGCCTCGAGCTCGTCGCGCGCGGCCCGCAGGCGCTCCTCGACGACCGGCGGCTCGTCCGCGCCGCGGGCGACGAGCCGCGCCCGCAGCGCCGCGAGCGACGGTGGCGCGATGAAGACCTGCTCGGCCTCGGGGAGCGCCTCCCTCACCTGGCGCGCCCCGTGGAGCTCGATCTCCAGCACCAACCCGACCGGCTCGCCCTCGCCTGCCGCCGGCCGCCTGAGCTCGGAGCGCGGCGTCCCGTAGCGGTTGCCGGCGTAGGTGGCGTGCTCGAGGAACTCGCCCGCCTCGAGGCGCCGGTCGAACTCCTCGCGCGACAGGAAGTGGTAGTCGTGGCCGTCCACCTCGCCCGGGCGCGGCGCGCGCGTTGTGGCCGATACCGAGAGCTCGAGGCCTGGAAGGCGCTCGCGCAGCGCGCGGATCAGCGTGCCCTTGCCGACGCCTGACGGGCCCGTGATCACGAGCACCAGCGGCGCTCGCCCGGTCATCTAGCGTCGAAAGTGGGAGACGAGCTCGTTGCGCTGCCGCTCCGACAGGCCGCCGATCGTCTTGCTCGGCGAGATCCGGCACTGGGTCAGCATGCGATTGACCTTCACGCGCCCGTACTTCGGCACCGCGAGCAGCAGGTCGAAGACCTTGCAGGTCTGCAGGTACTCCGGCGGGTCGAGCAGAAGCCCGTGGATCTGAGTCCGGCCGCCCTTGAGATCGCGCTTGAGCTGCGCCCGTCGCGTGCGCACGTCGTTGGCGCGCTGGAGGGCGTCCATTCGCTGTGTGAGGGAGCGTTCGGGGGCGACTCCCGGCGCCCGCGGCGGCGACTGGGCGGCTGACGGCATGGCCGGCGATTCTATACACGGATTTGGGGGCCTCGACGACGGAGAAGGCGATTCTGCGCGTTTTCGGAGCCAATTCGGCTAGACGTAGAGTCGAGGTTGAGCGTGGTTCGGACTACTTGACGGTTTTAGCGAAGTTTGCAGGCAGTTTATGGTCGTGCTAGCGGACCAATGGCTTCGAGGCGCAGGCCGCCGGGCGTCGCGGTCACCGCTCTGCGCTCACGCCCCTGAGGCGGCCGGCACGGGACCCGAGAGCGGCTGCAGCGCCGTTAGCTCGGTCGCCACACGCCGCCCCGCCGCCGGGTCGCGGAAGCTCTCGGTGCCGACCGCGACGCACGCGGCGCCCGCGCGAATCAGGTCGGCCGCGTGGGTGCCGGTCTGGACCCCGCCCATGCCGATCACGGGGATCGACAGCGCGGCGGCGACGGAGTGGACCTGCTCGAGCGCGATCGCCCGGATCGCCGGGCCGGACAGACCGCCGCTGCCGCCTCCGAGCCAGGGCTCGCCGGTTCGCGGGTGAAGCGCCATCCCCCTGAGCGTGTTGACGAGCGACACGGCGTCCGCCCCGGCCCCCTCGGCGGCCGCCGCGATCGCGGCCGGGTCCGCCGCCGTGGGCGTGAGCTTGACCACCAGCGGCTTCGGCGTGAGGCCGCGGCAGCGCTCGACCGCGCGGGCGGTCTCGGCGGCGTCGGCTCCGATCACGAGGCCGGTCTCGACGTTCGGACAGGACACGTTGAGCTCGACCATGGCGACTTCGTCGCGGTCGCCGGCGGCCGCCGCCAGGGCGCCGAGCTCGTCCACGCTGAACCCCATGACCGAGACGATCAGCGGGACCGGCAGCCGCCCGAGCCGCGGCAGGTCCTCGTCGAGGAACCCCTCGAGCCCCTTGTTGGGCAGGCCGATCGAGTTGATCAGGCCGGCCGGCGTCTCCCACAGCCGCGGCGGCGGGTTGCCGGCGCGCGGAGCCATCGTGATGGTCTTGGACACGTACGCGTGGAAGGGGAACTCGTCGAGCAGGGCGTCGCCGAAGGTGCGCAGCGCGGCGATCGCGTCGAATGTGCCCGAGCCGTTCAGCACCGGTCCCTCGAGCTTCTGCCCGCAGAGCTCCACCGTGGCCGTCAATGCCCCGCTCCCGGAGCGACCGCCGTCTCCAGCGCCGCGGCGTCCAGCACCGGGCCGTCCACGCACAGGCGCAGATAACCCGCGCGCGTGGGGACGACGCAGCCGAAGCAGGCCCCGTAGCCGCAGGCCATCCCCGACTCCATCGCGAGCTGCGCCGGCACGTCGCGCTCGGCGGCGAGCGCCCGGACCGCCTCGAGCATGGGCGGTGGGCCGCAGGCGTAGATAATCACCGCGTCGTCGCCGGACAGCTCGTCCGCCAGCAGCTCCGTGACCAGGCCGTGATGGCCCGCGCTGCCGTCGTCGGTGGCCACGCGCGCGGCGCCCAGGAGGCCCGCGCCCTCGGCGTGCGCGGCGTCGCGGAAACCGGCGAGGACCTCCGTACCGGCGCCCACCTCGTCCTGCCAGCAGGCCAGCGGCGCGATGCCGATTCCCCCGCCGACGAGCAGCGGGCGCCGCCCGTCCCCCGGGACCTCGAAGCCGGCGCCCAGCGGCCCGACGAGCAGCAGGTCCTCCCCCGGCTGCGCCTCGGCCAGCCGGTGCGTCCCGGGCCCGACGTCCTCGAGCAGGAACTCCAGGCTGCCGTCGCGGGCACGCAGGTGGGAGAAGGCGCGGGGCAGGTGGGGCCGCTCGTCGGCGCCGGCGCCCCAGCGCTGGGCCGTGGCCAGCATGTAGAACTGCCCCGGGCGAGGCGCGGGCCCGTCCGCGTCGGCGCAGGCCAGCAGGCGATAGGCCCCCACGGCGCGGCTCTCGGTCACGCG
>JBPCPH010000121.1:0-6612 GCA_050999415.1 Thermoleophilaceae bacterium | reverse complement strand
GTCCTATTCATCTCGCTGTACGCGCTACACCGGTCTGCGGGCAGGCGCGACCGAGCCCTGGCGCAGTCGGTCGGAGCCGATTAGAGTCGCCGCGCGGGCTAGCAAGGCAGGACGAAGCGATGGCGAGACGCAGGCAGACCAAGCGGATACTCAACTGCGACCCCTCGAGAGAGACCGACCGCGACTGGCAGCTGGAGAACGCAGCCGCCGCGGGCACCGTGGCCGCCCGCCCGGCGGCAATACCCAACTCCAAGGACCTGCGCGAGCCGTGGTGGAAGATCGGGGACCAGGAGCAAACCGGGTCGTGCGTGGGCTGGGCGACCGCCGACTCGGTCCTTCGCTGGCACTTCGTGAAGGCTGGGAAGCTCGGAAAGAACGAGCTCCTCTCCCCCCGGTTCACGTGGATGGCGTCCAAGGAGACCGACGAGTTCAGGTCAGCGCCGAGCACGTTCCTCGAGGCCTCAGGGACGAGCCTGAAGGCGGCGCTCGACGTGGCGCGAAAGTTTGGGGCCGTTCACGACAAGGTGCTCCCGTTCGCGTCGGGCAAGCTCTTCCCCGGCGAGGAGCCCACCTTCTACGCGCTCGCCGCACAACTCAAGATCGCCGCCTACTTCAACCTGTCGTTGAACAAGGGGGGCGACCTCGACGACTGGCGCCGGTGGATCGCGACCAAGGGCCCGATCCTCACGCGCCTGAACGTGGATCGCACCTGGTATGACGCGAAGCAGAACAAGGGCAACCTCGACGTCTACCGTCCGAAGACCGCGAGCGGGGGTCACGCGGTGGCGCTCGTGGGCTACACGAAGGACCGCTTCATCGTCCGCAACAGCTGGGGTATGACCCAGTGGGGCGACAAGGGGTTCGGCTACGGCTCGCTCGCCTACGCGCAGGACGCGTTCACCGAGGCGTACGGGGTGTCGGTCTAGCGCCGGTCGCGGTCTCCCGCGGCCGCAGCTCACCGACGCCCCAGGATCTCCTCCGCGATCCGCTCCGCCGCGTCGGGGCGCGCGAGCGAGTGGGCGGCGGCGGCCATCGTGCCCATCCGCTCGCGGTCCGATAGCAGCGCCTCGACCTCGCCGCGCAGGCGCGAGCCGTCGAGCTCACGGTCCGGCACCACCACGGCGGCGTTCGCGTCCGCCATCCAGGCCGCGTTCTTCGCCTGGTGGTCGGCGGTCGCGTGCGGGTAGGGGACGAGGATCGACGGCAGGCCGGCGGCGGCGAGCTCGAACACCGAGCCGCCCGCTCTCGCCGCCGCCAGGTCGGCTGCCGCCAGGCAGTCGGTGAACGGCTGCGCGTAGGCGTGCAGGCGATAGTGGGGCGGGTCGCCGAGCGCGGCGAGGCGGTCGCGAAGCTCGTCGTAGTCGCGTGTGCCGCTCGTGTGGAGCACCGCGCAGGGAGCGTCGGCGCCGAGGCCCTCGACCGCCGCGAGGTTGAGCGAGCGCGCCCCGAGCGAGCCGCCGAAGACCAGTAGGCAGGGCTCGTCCGGGCCGATGCCGAAGCGCTCGCGCGCCCGCGCGCGGTCGGCGGTGCCGGTGCCGGCCGGCCCCGGACACCCGGTCACCAAATAGCGCTCGCCGCTTCGCCCGAGCAGCGGGAAGGCGAGGAAGACGCGCCGCGCCGCCGGCGCGAGCGCGCGGTTCGCGAGCCCCAGGTGGCTGTCGGCCTCGGCAAGGTAGAGCGGCACGCCGAGCGAGCGGGCGGCGAGACCCACCGGCCCGGCCACGTAGCCGCCGCCGCCGAGGACGGCGTCCGGGGCGAGTCGGCGCAGCAGCCGCCGGGCGCGCGCCGTGGCGGCCGTCGCCAGGGCGAGGGCCCGTGCCGCCCGCAGCGGGTTGCGCCGGTCCACGCCGGCGACCGCGAGGCGATGGAAGCGGTAGCCCGCCGCCGGCACGAGCTCCGCCTCGGCGCGCTCGCCGCCGACGAACTCGACCTCGGCCCCCCTACCCCGCAGCGCGGCGGCGACCGCGAGCGCCGGCACCACGTGCCCGGCGGTCCCGCCGGCCGCGATCACGACCCGGGCCACTTCGCTCCCCCTCCACCACGCGCAGCGTCGCGTCCGACCCCGCCCGCGCGGTCTCGACGCGCGCGCCCGACGCGACGTTCAGCAGGATGCCCATCGCGCCGAGCAGCACGATCAGGTTCGAGTTGCCGTAGGACATGAACGGCAGCGGCACGCCCGTTAGCGGCGCCATGCCCATCACCGCGAACAGGTTGAGCGTGGCCTGGCTCAGGATCAGCGCCGTCAGGCCGGCGGCGAGCAGCTTCGCGAGCCGGTCGCGGGCGAGCTTCGCCGCGCGGAAACCGGCGTAGGCGATGATCCCGTAGAGGGCGGCGACCGCGAGGATGCCGAGCACCCCGAGCTCCTCGCCCACGATCGCCAGGATCATGTCCGTGTGCGCCTCGGGCAGGTAGAAGACCTTCTGCACCGACTCGCCGAGCCCCACGCCGAACACCCCGCCCGAGCCGATCGCGATCATCGACTGGACGACCTGGAACCCGCTGTCGGACGCGTTCGACCACGGGTCGAGGAACGAGATCAGCCGCTCGCGCCGGTAGGGCTCGATCAGGATCATGACCAGCGTCAGCGCGGTGCCGGTGCCGGCGATCGCCGCGAGGTTCCGCAGCCGCGCGCCGGCCGCCAGCAGGAGCAAGCCGATCGCGAGGCAGATCACGATCGCCGTGCCGAGGTCCGGCTGCGCGAGCAGCAGGATGCAGGCCGCCCCCACCACGAGCCCGAGCGGGAGTAGCAGGCCGCGGATCGTGTCGACCGCCCACGGCCGCCGCGCGAGCAGCTGGGCCGCGTAGAGCACGATCGCGACCTTCAGCAGCTCCGAGGGCTGGAACTGGATCGGCCCCGCGGCGAGCCAGCGCGTCGCGCCGTTGACGGTCACCCCCACGCCCGGCACCATCACCGCGACCGTGAGCGCGAACGACGTCATCAGCAGCGCCGGGATCAGCGGCCGGACCAGGCGCAGACCATGGCGCGAGAGCACGTGCAGGACCACGAGGCCCACCACCGCGAACGCCACGTAGCGCTTGAGGTAGTAGGACGGGTCGCCGGTGCCGGCGAGCAGCGACTCGGCCGAGCTCGCCGAGTAGACCATCACCGCTCCGAAGGCCAGCAGGCAGAGGGTGGCCGTGTAGAGCAGCGAGTGCTCGAGGCGCGGCTTGCTGCGCTGGGCGGCCATCCGACCCTACTTCGACGCGCGCCGCGGGACTCATCCCGGCGCCCACGGCCGCCGCCCCACGGGTCATCGCCGAGCCCCACGGCGAGCGCCCCGAAGTGCTCCCCGCGCGCCTCGAAGTCCGCGTACTGGTCGAAGCTCTCGCAGACCGGAGAGAGCAGCACGACCTCGCCCGGCCGCGCCTCGCGGGCGGCCGCCCCCAGCGCGCGCTCGAGGTCGCCACAGCGGTGCAGAGGCGCCGTTCCCTCGAGATCCTCGCCCAGCCGGTCCGCCGCCTCGCCGATCAGGTAGCAGGCCCGGCAGCGCGCGGCCACGGCGGGGCGCAGGCCGGCGAAGCCGCCGCCCTTGAGGCTGCCGCCGAGGATCGCGTGGACGTCGCCGTCGAACGCCTCGATCCCGACGAGCGCGGAGGCGACGTTGGTGGCCTTCGAGTCATTCACGTACAGCACCCCTTCGCGGCGGGCCACCTCCTCGAGGCGGTGGCGTACGCCGGGGAAGTCGGCGAGCGCGTCGGCCACCGCCGTGCGGTCGAGCCCGCGGCCGAGCGCGGCCGCCGCCGCCGCCATCGCGTTCTCGAGGTTGTGCGCGCCGCGCAGACGGACGTCCGCGGCGGGCATCAGCGCCTCGCCGCGAAAGCGCAGCTCCCCGGACTCGTGCGAGAGCGTCGCCGCCGCGGGACCGAACGTGAGCACCCGCGCGGCACCCGCCGGCGCGCGACCATCCTCGGCGAGCGTCAGCGGCAGCACCGCGAGGTCGTCCTCACCCTGGTTTCGGAAGATCCGCAGCTTGGCGTCGCGGTACGCCGCGAGCGTGCCGTGACGGTCGAGGTGGTCCTCCTCGATGTTCAGCAGCACGGCGCACTCGGGCGCGAACGCGGAGGCGTCCTCGAGCTGGAAGCTCGAGCACTCGCACACCACCACGAGGCCGGGCCGCGCCCGCTCCTCGAGCGCGAGCGCCGCGAGCGGCGTGCCGACGTTGCCGGCCACCTCGACCTCGATGTCCGCGCGCCGGTGTATCGCCCCCAGCAGCTCGCAGGTCGTGGTCTTGCCATTCGTGCCGGTCACCGCCACGTACTCGGCCGGCAGCGAACGCCAGGCGAGCTCGAGCTCGCCCACGACCTCGACGCCCCGCTCGCGCGCCGCGCGGATCGCCGGCGCGCCGTTCGGGACGCCGGGGCTCTTGACCACGGTCCGCGCGCGCGACACGAGGTCCATGCCGTCCGTCGCGAGGTGGAGCTCGACTCCTTCGAGCCCATTCGCCTCCGCCGGCGCCGCCGCGTCGGAGCCGATCACCTCGCCGTGCCCGGCCAGCATCCGCGCCGCCGCCGCGCCCGAGCGCGCCAGGCCCACGACGAGGTACGGCCCCGGCGGCAGCGGCGGACGTGCCCGGGCGGGCGGACCGGCGCCCGGCCGCCTCGCGGTCACGGCAGCGACTGCTGGTAGAGCGTGAAGCCGACCGCCGCCATGATCGCCGCCACGATCCAGAAGCGGAGGATGATCTTGGTCTCCGACCAGGCCATCAGCTCGAAGTGGTGATGGACGGGCGCCATCAGGAAAACGCGCCGGCGAAAGCGCTGGAAGGCGAACACCTGGATCGCCACCGACAGCGCCTCGATCACGAAGATCCCGCCGATCAGGAGCAGCAGGATCTCGGTCTTCGTCATCACCGCGAGCGCGGCGATCGCCCCGCCGAGGCCGAGCGATCCGGTGTCGCCCATGAACACTCCGGCCGGGAACGAGTTGAACCACAGAAAGCCGACGCAGGCCCCCACGAGGCACCCGCACAGGATCGCGAGGTCCTCCTGGCCCTGCGTGATGAAGGTCATCGCCATGTAGGCGAACAGCACGATCGCCGCGCAGCCCGCGGCCAGGCCGTCGAGCCCGTCGGTCAGGTTGACGCCGTTTGACGCCCCCGCCAGGACGAGGAAGATCAGCACCGGGTAGAGCAGCCCGAGGTCGATAGCGGTGTCCGGGAGCAGGCGCAGCTCGAGCGTGTCCGGCAGGCCGACCACGCGCGTGGCGACCAACCACAGGGCGATCGCCAGCGCCGCCTGCGCGAGCAGCTTGTGGCGCGCCGACACCCCGAGCGAGCGCCGCTTGGAGATCTTGGTCCAGTCGTCGAGAAAGCCGAGCCCCGCGCTCGCGATCGCCACGCCGAAGACGGTCAGGCTCACGGCGTCGTAGTTGCCCAGGATCAGGAACGGCACCCCCACCGACACGAAGATCAGGAGGCCGCCCATCGTGGGCGTCCCGGCCTTGGTGTGGTGGTCGGGCCCCTCCTCGCGGATGTGCTGGCCGAACTCCTTCTCGCGCAGGTAGGCGACGAACTTGGGGCCGAGGAAGACGCAGATCAGAAGCGACGCCATCCCGGCGATCAGGATCTCGCCGAGCATCAGCCGGTCACCTCGCCGCCATAGAGGCCTCGAGCACGCGTTCGAGACCGACCGAGCGCGAGCCCTTGACGAGGACGCGGTCGCCCTCGCCCGCGAGCTCGCCGAGCAGTGCGCCGGCCTCCTCGGGGTTGCCCACCGAGTAGGTCTCGCCGCGGAAGCCATCGGCGATCGGGAGCGCCATCTCCCCCACGGTGATCACGACGTCCAGCGCCAGCTCATCGGCGTGCTCCCCCACCTCGAGGTGGAAGCGGTCGGAGTCCGAGCCCAGCTCGGCCATGCCCCCGAGCACGGCGATGCGGCGTCCCGCCGGCCCTGACGCCAGGTGGTCGAGGGCGGCGCGCATCGACATCGGGTTCGCGTTGTAGCAATCGTTGATGACCGTCACGCCGTCGAGCTCGACGACCTCGCCGCGCAGCTTCGAGAAGCGCGGCTCGACGCGTCCCGCCGGGCGGACGCCGAGTGCGCAGGCGGCCGCGACCGCGGCGAGTGTGTTCACGAGGTTGTGCGGCTGATCGTAGGCGAGCTCGAGCGTCAAGGCCTCGCCGCGCGCCGCGATCTCCGCCCGCCCCGCCTCGAAGGACAGCAGCTCCACGTCGCCCCCGTGGCCGAAGGTGATCGTCTCGAGCTCGCCGCGCAGGTGATCGGCCAGCAGACGCTCGCCCGCGGGCACCACGCAGCGGCCGTCTGGGGGCAGGTCGCGGATCAACTCCGCCTTCGACGCCGCCACGCCCTCGACCGTGCCGACGAGCTCGAGGTGGACCGGGCCGACATTCACGATCACGCCGACCTGCGGCTCCGCGATCGCCACCAGGTCGGCGATCTGGCCCGAGCCGCGCATGGCCATCTCGAGCACCAGCGCCTCGGTGCCGCGCTCGGCCTCGAGCAGCGACAGCGGAAGGCCGACCTCGGTGTTGAGGTTCTGGCGGTTCGCGTGCGCGCGCACGCTCGGCTCGAGCAGCGCGGCCAGGATGTCCTTGGTCGAGGTCTTGCCGGTGGATCCGGTGATGCCCACCACCGGGCAGGCGAGCTCGCGCC
>JBPCPH010000114.1:0-4305 GCA_050999415.1 Thermoleophilaceae bacterium | reverse complement strand
CGCGCGGGAGCGCGCGACGTACGCCTGCGGATCTCGAGCCTCGGCACCGCCGCCACCAGGCGCGACTATTCGCAGGAGCTGGGCGCCTACCTCCGCGATCACGAGGGCGAGCTGTCCGAGACGGTGACAGCGCGGATCGACCGCAACCCGCTGCGCGCCTTCGACTCCGATCACCCGGGCACGCGGCGTGTGATGGAACGAGCCCCGCGACTGCTCGAACGCCTCGCGTCGGAGGACGCGGAGCACCTCGACGCTGTCCGCCACATGCTCGACGACGCGGGCCAGGAGCACGAGCTAGACGCCGGGCTCGTGCGCGGACTCGACTACTACACGCGGACGGTGTTCGAGTTCACGAGCGACGCGCTGGGCGCCCAGAGCGGCCTCGGCGGCGGCGGCCGATACGACGCGCTCGTCGAGCAGCTCGGCGGGCCGCCCACGCCCGCGGTCGGTTGGGCGGCGGGCGTGGAGCGCATCCTGCTCGCGTCCGATGCGGATGTGCCCGAGCGGCGGCCCGCGGCGTTCGTGGCCGTCCCGAAGGCCGAGGGAGCGCGCCGCGCGTTCGGAGTGGCGCGCGAGCTGCGGGCCGCCGGCCTCGCGACGCAGATGGAGCAGGCCGGTCGCTCGGTCAAGGGACAGCTCAGGCACGCCGATCGGCTCGGGGCGTGCGTGGTCGTGATCGTGGGGGACGACGAGCTGGAGGTCAAGGACATGCGAAGCGGCGAGCAGCGGCCGGCCGCGGACGTCGCGGAGGTGGTTCGGCTCGCATCCGAGGCGAGCCGCGCGACCGGAGGTCCGGCGCCGTGAAGGCGCCGCGCGCGAACCGCTACCGGACCGCCTGGGCCGGCGACTTCCGCGCCGCGGACGTGGGCGAGGAGATACGCGTGGCCGGCTGGGTCCACCGCCGCCGCGACCACGGCGGCGTGATCTTCGTGGACCTGCGCGACCGCAGCGGGCTGCTGCAGCTCGTGTTTCGCCCGGACGAGGCTTCCGAAGCGCACGCTGCGGCGCACGGCCTGCGGGCCGAGGACGTGATCTCGGCGAGCGGCGCGCTCGCCCATCGCGAGGAGGGGACGGTCAACGCAGAGCTCCCGACCGGCGAGGTCGAGCTCGAGGTGCACGCGGTGGACGTGCTCGCCGACGCCGACACGCCGCCCTTCCAGGTGGACGAGGAGGAGCCGGTGGGGGAGGAGCTGCGGCTGCGCTACCGCTACCTCGACATCCGCAAGCGCCGGATGACCGAGGCGCTCGCGCTCCGTCACGACGTGGCGCGTGCGATGCGCGAGGCGCTGAGCGCGGAGGGCTTCCTCGAGGTCGAGACGCCGATGCTCACGCGCTCGACCCCGGAGGGCGCCCGCGACTTCCTCGTGCCGAGCAGGCACCAGCAGGGCTCGTGGTACGCGCTGCCGCAGTCGCCGCAGCTCTTCAAGCAGTTGCTGATGGTCGGCGGCCTCGAGCGGTACTTCCAGATCGTCCGGTGCTTTAGGGACGAGGACCTGCGCGCCGAGCGCCAGCCGGAGTTCACCCAGCTCGACGTCGAGATGTCCTTCGTGGAGGAGGACGATGTGATCGAGACCTGCGATCGCCTGCTCGAGGCGGTGCTCGCGGTCGCGGGCATCGGGGTGTCGACGCCGCTCGAGCGCGTGACCTACGACGAGGTGATGCTCCGCTACGGGTCGGACCGGCCCGACCGTCGCCGCGGCACGGAGATCGGGGACCTGAGCGAGGCGTTCCGCGGCTCCGAGTTCAACGTCTTCGCGCGTGCTCTCGGGGACGGCGGCGTGGTCCGAGGGCTGAAGGCCGCGGGTGACTTCCCGCGGCGGCGTTTCGACGACCTCACCGAGCGCGCGCAGGGCATCGGCGCCAAGGGGCTCGTGTGGGCGGTCGTCGAGGAGGACGGCTGGCGCTCGCCGGTGGCGAAGTTCCTCTCGCGCGATGAGATCGACCGGGCGACCGACTCGCTGGGCGCGCGAACCGGCGACGCGATCCTGATCGTCGCCGACCGCGCGGAGATCGCCGCGCGCGTGCTCGGGGCGCTGCGCGCGGACGTCGCGCCACCTGCGGCGGCCGGGCAACACGACGTCTTCTGGGTGACCGACTTCCCGATGTTCGAATGGAGCGAGGGCGAGTCCCGCTGGGATCCGCTCCACCACCCGTTCACCGCCCCGGTCGGCGACCTCGACGGGGACCCGGGGACGTGGCGCAGCCGCGGCTACGACGTCGTCATGGACGGCTGGGAGATCGGCGGGGGGTCGATCCGCATCAACCGCATCGACGTCCAGCGACGGGTGTTCGAGGCGCTCGGGATCGGCGCCGACGAAGCCGACGAGCGGTTCGGCTTTCTGCTCGAGGCGCTGCGCTACGGCGCGCCGCCGCACGGGGGCATCGCGTTCGGGCTCGATCGCATCGTCGCCCTGCTCGCGGGTCGCGACTCGATCCGCGAGGTGATCGCCTTCCCGAAGACCGCGACCGGCTGGGACCCGTTGACCGACGCGCCCGCGCCGGTCGGGGACGAGCAGCTTCGAGAGCTCGGCGTGAGCTCACGGCCGCGGAAGGGCGGCCGTTGAGCGGCGGCCCAACGGAGGGCCCGGTGCTAGCGTTCGCGCTTGGCCCGAGCTTGTACGTCAGCCGTCCCTTTCGTTGAGCCAACACGACTGGGATGGGGGTCCGGCTCGGGGCGGGTCTTGGCCCGTCCCGGAGGACGCCCGAACTTGCTAGAGCAGGTTCAACTCCCGGACGGCAGCGGCAAGCTGGGGCCGTCATCGAGACGGCGACGGACGTCGTCACACGAGGGATGAAAAGACGCGTGAGAGCCGAGCCGGGATCTCTCCTCGAGGAGCACTTGCTGGCGCCGCGTGGCCGCGGGGCGCTCGACGACGCCGAACACGTGGGCGTTGCGGGTGGCGCGGCGTGTGGCGACCTGATCAAGATCGCCGTCCAGGTCGGGGGTGAGCGCGTGCTCGCCGCCGGGTTCGAGGCGCGCGGCTGCGCCGCCGCCCAGGCCGCGGGCAGCGCGGTCGTCGAGCTGGTCGACGGGCGACCCGTCCTCGAGATTGCGCGCCTCTCCGCCGAGCAGGTCGCCGACGAGCTCGGCGGGCTGTCCCCGACGCGCCGGCACGCGGCTGACCTGGCTGCGGATGCGCTTCATCGTGCGCTCGGCGCGGCGGCTCGCGACGGCGCGCCCGCGCTCGCGGAGTCGCCCGAGCGCACGCTCGTCGCGATGAGCGGGGGCGTGGACAGCGCGGTGGCGGCCCACCTCGCGCTGGAGGCGGGGCACGAGGTCGTGGCGGTCACGCTCGAGCTGTGGTCCGACCCCGCCACGGACGGGTCGAAGAGCTGCTGCTCGCCGCAAGCGGTCACGGGTGCCCGCGCGCTCGCCCACGACCTCGGACTCTCGCACCTGACGCTCGACCTGCGTGCCGACTTCGGCGCCGACGTCGTCGGCGACTTCGTCTCAGAGCACGAGGCCGGCCGCACCCCTAACCCGTGCGTCCGCTGCAACGGCCTGGTGCGCTTCGACGCCATGCTTCGCTTAGCGCGCTCGCTCGGGGCGGCGCGGCTCGCCACCGGCCACTACGCGCGCGTCACGACTGACGCGGCGGGCCCGCTGCTGCGGGCGGCGGCCGACCCCGCGAAGGACCAGGCCTACATGCTCGCCCGCCTGACGCCCGAGGAGCTCGCCCGGCTGTGGTTCCCGCTCGGGGGGCTCGCCAAGCCAGCCGTCCGCGAGATCGCCCGCGCGGCCGGGCTACCGGTGGCCGAGAAGCCGGAGAGCCAGGATCTGTGCTTCCTCGCCGGGACCGCGCGCGACGCCTTCCTCCGCCGCCATGGCGGCCGCCGAGGAGCAGCTGCCGGCGTCGGGACCGAGCGGCCGGGCGCGATCGTGGACCGATCGGGGGCGGTGCTCGGACGCCACGGCGGTCATGAGCGCTACACCGTCGGCCAGCGGCGCGGGCTCGGGTTGGCGTCGGACGAGCCGCTCTACGTCCTGGGCAAGGAGCCGGCGGCGAACCGGATCGTCGTCGGCCCGCGCCGGCAGCTCTCGACCGCGCGCGTCCACGCGAGCTCCGTCCGCCTGCACCGCCCGGCCGCCGTGGTGGACCGGGTCAAGCTTCGGTACCGCTCGGCGCCGGTGTCGTGCCGGGTCGAGGGAGCGCTGGCGGCGGGCGACCACGACCGGTTGACGCTCGCGCTGGAGGCACCGGTCGACGGCGCCGCCCCGGGCCAGACGGCCTGCCTCATGCGCGGCGACGCGGTGGTGGGCGTCGCGGTGGTGCAGGGATCCGATCCAGCCGACGCGGGCGATCA
>JBPCPH010000075.1:0-16661 GCA_050999415.1 Thermoleophilaceae bacterium | reverse complement strand
GCTCGAACAACGCCGTGCCCGCCGGCTGGACGCCGCCGAGTGCCTTGGCCCGTAACGTCGCGCGCGAAGGGGCGAGCCGCAGGCTTCGTCAGGCAAGGAAGCAGGGAGGGCGCACTGGCAGCGCCGTTGCGCCGACCGATGACGCAGCTTGAGGGCGATCTGAGGCCGCCGTTTCGGGTGGGACGTTACGGGGCAGGGCACAGTCCTCAGGCGCCGACGACCGCGGCTCCGGCCGCCGCCTCGGACGAGCGCAGGTGCGGGTAGAGCGGGTAGCGCTCGGCCAGCGTCCGCGTGCGCTCCGCGAGCTCCGAGCGCGCGGAGGAGTCGAAGTCGCCCGTGAGCGCGTCCGCGATCACGCTTCCGACCTGGCGGAAGTCGTCGACTGTGAAGCCGCGCGTCGCAAGCGCCGGTGTCCCGATTCGAAGACCCGAGGAGACGGCCGGCGGGCGCGGGTCGAACGGCACCGCGTTGCGGTTGACCGTGATTCCGACCTCAGCCAGACGGTCCTCGGCCTGTTGCCCATCGAGGTCCGAGTCGCGCAGGTCCACCAGCACGAGGTGGACGTCGGTACCGCCGGTGAGGACGTTGACGCCGGCGGCCAGCAGCTCCGTGGCCAGGGACTCGGCGCCCTCGCGGGTGCGCCGCTGGCGCTCGCGAAAGACGTCCGACGCCGCGGCCCGCAGCGTCACCGCCTTGGCTGCGACGACGTGCATCAGAGGTCCCCCCTGCTGCCCGGGGAAGACCGCCGAGTCGATCTTCTTGGCGTGCTCCTCGCGGCACAGGATCAGCCCGGCGCGCGGCCCGTCGAGAGTCTTGTGGGTGGTGGTCGTGACCACGTCCGCGTACGGCACCGGGCTCGGGTGCTCACCGGCGGCCACGAGCCCCGCGAAGTGGGCCATGTCCACGATCAGAAAGGCGCCGACCGAGTCCGCGATCGCCCGGAAGGCGGCGAAGTCGAGCTGGCGCGGGTAGGCGGACCAGCCGGCCACGATCGCCTTCGGCTTGTGCTCGGCCGCCAGCCGCTCGACCTCCTCCATGTCCACCACGGAGTCCTCTTCGCGCACGCCGTAGGCGGCGACGTCGTAGAGGCGCCCGGAGAAGTTGATCTTCATCCCGTGAGTGAGGTGGCCGCCGTGGTCGAGCTTCATCCCGAGGATCGGGTCGCCGGGGCACAGCAGCGCGTGGTAGGTGGCGGCGTTGGCCTGCGCGCCCGCGTGCGGCTGCACGTTCGCGTGCTCGGCTCCGAACAGCTCGCGGGCGCGGTCGATCGCGAGCCGCTCCACCACGTCGACGTGCTCACAGCCGCCGTAGTAGCGCTTGCCGGGGTAGCCCTCGGCGTACTTGTTGGTGAGCACCGAGCCCTGGCACTCGAGGACCGCCCGCGGCGCGAAGTTCTCGGAGGCGATCATCTCGAGTGTCTCGTCCTGGCGGCGCAGCTCGCCCTCGAGAGCGCGCGCGACCTCCGGGTCGACCTCCTCCACGGGGCGGCCGAAGTAGTCGGAGGGCAGCGCCTCGGGCGTCACCCGGCCACCGTACCAACGGCGGTCGTCGCGAACGCCTCAGCCGCGCAGGAGCTCGGCGACGCGCGCGGCGCCGACGGCGCCCTCGCGCAGGATCTCCCACTCGCCCGTTTCCTCGTAGGGGCCGAGGTCCACGACCGTCGAGGGCGAGCCCGGCAGCTCGCCGCCGTCGAGCTCGAGGTCGACGCCCGTCCGGACATCGCGGTCGACGTCCTCGAGCCGGCGGGCGTCGCGACCGCCCGACCGGTTGGCGCTCGATTGGAGCAGCGGGCTGGCGACCGAGCGGAGGGCGCCCAGCTTCCCCGGCAGGGCGGGTACCCGAACGCCGAGCCGCTCGGGCTCCGGCCCGCCCGCGAGCGGGAAGCGCCGCCCGGGGTTCGGCACGACCGCGGTCACCGGGCCGGGAAGAAGGGCCCCAAGCGCCGCCCGTGTCCGCTCGCCGAGCTCGGGCAGCGCGCGGTCGAGCGCCTCCCTACCGAAGAACATGACGGCCGCCGGCCGGTCCGGGCTCCGAGCCTTCAGGCGGTAGAGCCGCTCGACCGCCGCGCGCGACGATGGGTCGCACCCGAGCCCGTACACCGTGTCGGCGGGGAAGAGGACGACGCCGCCGGCCTCGACGCAGCGTGCGAGCTCGGCTGCGCACGCGGCGGTGATCTCCGGCGCGGCGCCCATCAGCGCGCGCTTCCGACCGTCGCGCGCTCGCGGCCGGCGAGGTCCAGGTGCGTCTCCGCGTCGGCGAGCAGCGCGCGAACCGCTGCCGCCTGGCCGGGCGAGTGCTCGAGGGCCAGGCGGGTCCCCGGCGGAGCGGCGGTGACGAGCGCGCGGATTGCATCGAGCCCGTCCGAGCCGGCGACCAGCGCGTCCCGCGGCTCATGGCGCGTGATCTCCGGCGCCAGCCGCGGCCACTCGTCCTCGCGGACGTAGGGCAGGTTCGCGACCACGATGCTGACGCCCCAGCGGCCCGCCGCCGCCCCCACCTCATCCGGCAGCGCGGTTGCCGTCGCGACCGTGACCGGCAAGCCGAGCCGCTCGGCGTTCGCCCGCGCCAGGCGCGCCGCGTCCGCCGAGGCGTCCGACGCCGTGACCTCGAGGTCGGGACGCTCGTCCGCCAGGGCGAGCGCCACCGCGCCGCACCCCGTCCCGACGTCGTGCACGCGCCCCCCGTGCGGCGCCAGCGACTCCGCCAGCTCCACGAGCAGCTCCGTCTCCGGCCGCGGGATCAGCGCGCGGGCGTCGACTTCGAGCCACAAGCGGCGAAACCCGCGGCGGCCGAGGATGTAGGCAACCGGCTCGCGCGCGACGCGCCGCCTGACGCGCTCCATCACGAGCCGTGCAGCGGCCGGCGAGACGCCCAGGTCGGGGTCGGTGACGAACGCCGAGCGGTCAACGCCGACCGCGTCCGCCACCAGCAGCTCTGCATCGAGCCGCGGGGTGTCGCAGCCGGCCGCCGACAGCGCGCCCTCCGCCGCCGCGACCGCGTCGCGTGCGGCCGAGACCGAGGGCGCCGCCCGGCCCGCGCGGCGTGTCACCCGCCCTCTAGCCTCCGGCCAGCGCGTCGCGCTCGAGCGCCAGCCTGCGCTCCTCGGCCTCGAGCGCCGCCGTGAAGTCGTCGAGGTCGCCCGCCATCACGCCCTCGATGTTCCCGCGCGTCAGCCTCACGCGGTGGTCGGTGACCCGATCCTGCGGAAAGTTGTAGGTGCGGATCTTCTCCGAGCGCTCGCCGGTGCCCACCTGGGCTCGGCGCTCGGCGGCCTCTTCGGCGCGCTGCTCGGCCACCTGACGCTCGTAGAGCCGTGCGCGCAGCACGCGCATCGCCTTCTCACGGTTCTGGAGCTGCGACTTCTCGTCCTGCATCGACACGACGATGCCGGTCGGCTGGTGCGTGATCCTGACCGCGGAGTCGGTGGTGTTCACCGACTGGCCCCCCGGGCCGGAAGAGCGGTAGACGTCGATCTGGAGGTCGTTCGGATCGAGGCGCACCTCGACGTCCTCGGCTTCGGGGAGCACCGCGACGGTCGCTGTCGAGGTGTGAATGCGTCCCTGCGACTCGGTCTCGGGAACGCGCTGGACGCGGTGGGTCCCGCCCTCGTGCTTGAAGACGCTGTAGGCGCCGTCGCCCTTGATCGCGAACGTGTAGTCGCCGTCGCCGACGGCGAGCGACTCGACCCGGAGGCCGCGCCGCTCCGCGTATCGCGTGAGCATGCGGTGGAGGTCGCCGGCGAACAGCGCGGCCTCCTCTCCCCCCGTCCCGGCGCGGATCTCGACGATGACGTTCTTGTCGTCGTTGGGGTCGCGCTCGACCATCGCGAGCCTGATCTCCTCCGCGAGCGACTCGAGGCGCTCCTCCGAGGTGGCGAGCATGTCGCGCACCTCCGGGTCGTCGCCGTCCTCGGACAGCAGCTCGCGCGCGCCCGCCAGGTCGTCGGCCACGCGCCGGTACTCGGTCGCCAGCGCGCTGGCGGGCTCGAGCTGGCGGTAGGCGCGGCCGACGTCCGCGTAGCGCGTGCGGTCGCCGATCACCTCCGGGTCCGACATCTGCTCCGAGAGCTCGGCGAAGCGGCTCTCGATCTGCTCGACGAGCTTCTCGACCACCTGCGAGGGAGGCTACCGCCGCAGGCGCGGGTTCCCGCTAGACGTCGAGGTCGATCCGCACGGTCATGAGCTCCGTTCCCATCGTCCGCACGAGTGCCGCGTTCATTCTGCGCGCAAGCTTGCGCTGACGTTCGCGCGGGTCGTCGTCGGGCAGGGGATGTGCGGTGCCCGACCGCCATCGGCGGCGAACCTTCACGCGCACCCGGGGGTTCGCCTCGATGTTACGCACGTATGCGGCGCGAGGGCCGTGCTCGGCGACAATCCAGAAGGTGTGGCCGTCGAGGCCGTCGCCGACCGGCGTTCGCCGTGGCTTGCCGGACCGGCGTCCCGTGGTCTCGAGCAGGGCGTATCCGGGCGGGGCGACGCCGCGCTCGAGCGCGGCCCTGACGAGTGGGTTGACGATCCGGGTGCCGAGAGCGGTCGAGAGACGGCGCTTGTCCATCCGCTCAGAGGTCCGGCGAAGACCGCGAGTGCCGCCCTCTCAAGCCACGACCTCCATCCCGACCCGATCCTCTTCGGAGGCCTGGTCGGGGCTCTCGACCGAGAGCACCGCTTGGAGCGCCGCGATCGCGACGGCGAGCTGGGAGAGATCGGGCTCGCGCGTCGTGAGCTTCTGGAGCTGCATGCCGGGCGCCATCAGGACCCGCGCCCAGGGCTTGCGGCGGTTGCGGCCGAACCACTTGAGCACCTCGAACGACAGGCCCGCGATCAGCGGGATCCCGACCACGCGGGAGGCGAACAGGATGTACCAGTCGGGCTGGCCGAGCGGGGCGAAGACGAAGATCGCCACGATCATCACGATCAGCAGGAAGCTCGTGCCGCAGCGCGGATGAAGGCGCGAGAAGCGCTGCGCGTTCTCGGGCGTCAGCGCCATGCCCGCCTCGTAGCAGTGGATCGCCTTGTGCTCCGCGCCGTGGTACTCGAACACGCGCTGCAGGTCGCGCATGCGGGAGATCAGCCAGATGTAGCCGAGAAAGATCGAGATCCGGATCAGCTTCTCGACGACCACGAACACGAACGAGTTCGGCAGCGCGTCGCCGAACAGGCTCGTGATGCCCGCCGGCAGCAGGAAGAAGAGCCCGATCGCGAACAGCATCGCGAACACCACCGTGAGCCCCCACGCGCGCTCGGTGATCTCCCCCTCGTCCTCGGCGAGCTGGGCGTTGGCGGAGATGCCGAGCGCCTTGAAGCCGATCTTGAGCGACTCCGCGAGCGCCACGACGCCGCGGATCACCGGCAGGCGGAGCGCGCGGTGGCGCTTGGTCCAGGAGACGAGTGGCTCCGAGCGAACCTCGATCTCGCCGTGCGCCGCCTCGGTCGGGTCGAGCCGACCATCGTCGTCACGCGGCTGGTCGGGGGCGGGGTGTCGCACCGCGACGGCCCAGGTGGAGACGCCGCGCATCATCACGCCCTCCAGCACGGCCTGCCCGCCCAAGGGCGCGTCGCGCGTCCCGCTCAGACCCCCCTCGCGGGGCTCGGCCTGCGGGGCCTCCGGCGAGGGCCCGGCGCCCGCGTTCGTGTGTCGGGTCGCCGCCTCGCTCACGCGCCTGATGCTACCGGCGCAGGCGCGCGGCTCCGACCGGTCCGGTGCTCGCTAGTCGCCGCGGCGCCGCGCGGCGCGACGCTTGAACCGCTCGACCCGGCCGCCTGTGTCCACGAGCTTCTGGCGGCCCGTGTAGAAGGGGTGGCAAGCCGAGCAGATCTCGACGTGGAGCTCCGGCTTGGTGGAGCGCGTCGTGAACTGGTTGCCGCAGGTGCAGCGGACGTGGGCCTCTACGTACTCGGGGTGGAGATCCTGCTTCATCGCCGTCGATTCTAGCGTCGCGGGCGGCGCTAGCCGCGCCGCCCCGCGGCCCCGCTGGTACGGTCGACAGCGCTTTGATCGAGCTCGAGAAACTTCGCGACCTCACGCTCGAATCGACCCAGGAGGGGCGTCCCAACCACCTCTCCGCGGGATCGGGGCTGGTCCGCCGCGGCGACTACGTCTATGTCATCGGCGACGACGAGCGCGACCTCGGCATCTTCTCGCTGGCGGACGGCGGGCCGGGCCGGCTCGTCCCGCTGTTCGAGGGTGAGCTGCCCACTGCCGGAAGCGACCGGGCCGCGCAAAAACCCGACCTCGAGGCGCTGACCGTCATGCCGCCCTTCCGGTTCAACCCCGACGGCGCCCTGCTCGCGTTCGGCTCGGGCAGCGGCGAGAGCCGTGACCGCGGGTTCGTGTGGTCGCTCGACTCAGACGGCTCGCTGCGCGGCTTCGCGCGGCCGATCGACCTCGCGCCGCTGTACGCGTTCCTCGAGCAGCACGTCGCCGGCGAGATGAACGTCGAGGGCCTCGCGGTGGCCGGCGCCCGCGTCGCGCTGTTCCAGCGCGGCAACTCCGAGGGCGGTCGCAGCCAGGTCTTCTACCTCTCCCGCGAGGAGGTCATCGACACGCTGACCGAGGACTTCGCGATCGAGCCCTCCGAGCTCGAGGAGGTCCGCGACCACGACCTCGGCGACATCGACGGCGTCGACCTGTACTTCACGGACGCCGACTCGCTGCCCGACGGCCGCTTCGTCTTCTCCGCCACCGCCGAGCCGGAGGACGACTCCGACGAGCGGGCGACGGCCGGCTCCGCGGTCGGCGTCATCGCCACCGACGGCTCGGTCGAGCGCCTCGAGCTGCTCCACCCGAGCTCGGCGAAGATCGAGGGGATCGACGCCGTGGTCGCCGACGAGCTGATCCACGTGTTGCTCGTATGCGACGCGGACGACATCGAGGTCCCGTCGCCGCTCTACTCGCTGACGCTTCCGGCCTGAGGCCCCGCGGCGCCGGGCCCGACGGCGGGCTCTCCGGCGCGCCGCGCTAGGGCCGCCCTTCGCGGTCGCCGCCCCGGCTTCCCGCGGATGGCGCTCGCGAGGCGGTGGCGGAAACGGTCGAACCAGGTGCCGAGCCGCCCGGCCGGACGCGTCGGCTCGGGCTGACGGACTCGCACGAGCGCGACCCAGTCGTCGAGCGGCAGCGAGCCGTCGATCAGTCGCGAGAGTGCCGACAGCGTGGGCGCGGCGACGCCGTCGCGCCGGGCGGCGCGGGCCAGGAGCGGCACCGTCTCGAGCGCCTCGCACGCTTGTCCCAGGCGAATGGGGATCTCCGCGGCCGGAAGCCCCTGTGCCAGGAGCTCACCGGCGCTGCGGTTGCGGGAGCGCGGCGCGAGCGCCGTGGCCACGAGGTCGCCGGTCCCCGCCCGCCCGACGAACGTCGCCGCCTCACCGCCCTCGCGGGCCGCGAGGGCGAGCACCTCGGTGAAGATGTCGGCCGCGGCCATCCCGGCCGCGTTGAGCCCCTGGGCCTCGGTCGCCCCGGCCGCGAGGGCGGCGGCGTTCTTCGCGCAGCCGGCGAGCTCGACCCCCACCGGATCCGACGACGCCTCGCACACGAGTCCAGCCTTCCGGAACACGGTGACCAGCCGGTCGGCGAGCCGCACCGACTGCGAAGCCGCCACGAGCCCGGCGCCGTACTCGACCATCTCCCTTGCGTGCGAGGGGCCGCCGACGCAGGCGACGCGCTCCGAGCCGAACTCACGCAGGAGCGCGACGGTCGGAGGCGTCCCGTCGGGCGGGACGAGTCCCTTGGCAAGCGAGATCACGTCGGCGCGGCGCGTCACCCCCTGGCGGACCACCTCGCTCAGCGCCCCGGCGATTCCGGAGGACGGGACCGCCAGAAACACCATGTCCGCCCGGTGGAACTGGTCGTCGCGGTTTCCGAGCGCGCGCACCTTGACCGCCTCAGGGAGCGGGAAGCCGGGAAGGTAGTGCTCGTTCTCCCCCGCCGTCAGGATTCGCTCGACCTGCTCAGACGTTCGGCAGAGCAGCGTGGTTCGAAGGCCGGCGCGCTCGAGCAGGATCGCCACGGCCGTGCCGAACGAGCCCGCGCCCACGACGCTGGCGCGCCGCGGCTCAGCGCGGCGAGACAGGGACGCAAAGCGGGCCATGCCAGCACGCTAGCCGACGCCGCCGCGGGCCGCCGTTGAGGCGATGTCAGGGTGACCTGGCTGGCCAGGTCACCCTGCCGAGCGAAAAGCGAGCCTGGCGAGGAAGCAGGGCCGAGCAAGTGCTTTGCACGGCGAGGCCCGATGACGTCGCCAGGCGACGCTTTGCAGCCGTCAGGTGATCTGGTAGTTGGGGCCGTCGCCACCCTCGGGGGGAGTCAGCCGGCCGCCCTTGGCGGTGATCGCGCCGCACTGCACGCAGTTCGACGGCGTGATCTGGAGCTCGACCTTGCGCTCGGCGTCGAGCTTCCCGTTGCCCTCCTCGAGCGCCTCCTCCGGCACCTCGTAGACCTGCGCCGGGCACATGTTCTGCCACATCAGCGCGAGCTCCAGCGGCACGTCCTTCTGGATGCGGATGTGGTTGGGGGCGTCGTCGCGCGTGGCGTTGCCGGTCGCGAAGACGCTCGAGAGCTTGTCGAACGTGTACTTGCCGTCCGGCTTCGGGTAGCTCTTGTCCCGGTCGCCGACGAAGACGTCCACCGCGGCGTCGTCGTGGGTGTGCCAGCGGCCGCCGGGGAAGCGGCCGCCCGAGATCTCCATCATGTTCGCCACGGCGCCGCCCACGAGGAACCCCTTGGCGAACGGCTGGCGCATGTTGCGCGAGCGGTGGATGTCGCGGTCGATCACCGAGTCGCGCACCATCTCGTCGTAGGCCGAGAGGTCGGTCGTGTCCCCGCGCTTGAGCGCGGCGAAGATCGTCTCGGCCGCGAACATCCCCGCGTGCATCGCCAGGTGGACGCCCTTGAGCTTGGGGATGTTGACCATGCTCGCCGAGTCGCCGGCGATGCACAGTCCGGGCGCCGACAGGCGCTCGGGCATCGCCCAGTAGCCGCCCGAGGGGATCGTCTTCGCGCCCCACGCGACCCGCTTTCCGCCGGCGAGGATCTTGCGGATCATCGGGTGGGTCTTGAACTCCTGGAGCACATCGTGGACGGAGAAGGTGGCGTCGCGATAGTCGAGCCCGGTCACCAGTCCCATCGAGACCCTGTCCTCGCCCATCGGGTAGATGAAGCTCCCGCCGAACTCGCGGTACTTGGCGCCGAAGCGAAGCGGCCACCCGAGCGTGTGGATCACGCGATCGAGCGGCCTCTCGACGTCCCACACCTCCTTGACGCCCAGCTCCCACTGGGGCGGCTCGTCGCTCGCCATGTCGAAGTGGCCGATCGCCGCGCCGGCTAGGTGCCCCTGAGTGCCCTCGGCCAGCACGGTCGCGCGGCCGATCAGGTCCGATCCGGGCTCGAAATTCGACAGCTCCTGCCCGTCGCGGCCGCGGCCCTTGTCGCCGGTGCGCACGCCGCGCACCACGCCCTCCTCGACGAGCAGCGACGCGGCCGCCGTCTCGGGCAGCACGTAGACGCCCGCCTCCTCGGCCTTCTCCCCCATCCAGCGCCCAAGCTGGGCGACCGAGGTCACGTGGTTGCCGTGGTTGCGAAACGGCGGCGGCGTGGGCCGCAGCGGCACCGCGCGGCGCTTGGTCATGAAGTAGACGGAGTCCTTCTCCACCGTGCCGAACGTGGGCCACTCCGACTCATCCACGTCGGGGAACAACTTGCGCATCGCCGACGGCTCCATCATCGCGCCGGAGAGGAGGTGCGAGCCGGTGGCCTTGCCCTTCTCGACGAGCGCCACGGGGACTTCGCCGAGCGACTCCTGAAGCTGCGGCTCCTCCTCGAGCAACTGCATCAGCCGGATCGCACACGCGAGCCCGGCCGGGCCGCCGCCGACGATGACCACGCCGACCTCGATCCGCTCGTCCTCGGGATCGCTCGGCTCGGTGACGAACTCCTGGTCCGACCTGAGGTCGGGCGCGTAGTCGAACGGGGTTACGGGCATGAGGGGAGGCTCGCTCAGCGAGCCGAGCAGTGCGGCTAGCTGCCCCTCTTGCTCTTGACCGCCTCGGTGAGCTTGGGCACGATCTTGTTGAGATCGCCCACGACCCCGAGGTCAGAGAACTCGAAGATCGGCGCGTTCGGGTCCTTGTTGATCGCGACGATGTTCTCCGAGCTCTGCATGCCGACCTTGTGCTGGATCGCGCCCGAGATGCCGGCCGCGAGATAGAGCTTCGGGGCGACCGTCTTGCCGGTCTGCCCGATCTGGGCCGAGTACGAGTACCAGCCGGCGTCGACCACGGCGCGGGTTGCGGCCACCGCCCCGCCCAGGGCGCCGGCCAGCTCCTCGCACATCTCGAAGCCCTCCGCCTTTCCCAGGCCGCGACCGCCCGCGACGAGGATGTCGGCGTCCTCGATGTTCACTTCGGCGCCGCGCTGCTCGCCGCGGTTGACCATCCGCGCCTTGGTGGACCAGTCGGACAGCTCGACCTCGACGTCCTCGACCGTGGCCGAGGCGCCGTCGCCCGACTCGCGGGCATCGAACGCGTTCAACCGCCCGATGATGATCCCGGGCTCACCGACGTAGTCCACGTCGACGACCGCGGAATCCTGGAGGATCGGCCGCACGGCGACGAGCTTGCCTTCTGAGACCTTGACCTCGGTGACCTCCATCGTCACGCCGCCGTTCAGCCGTGCCGTGAGGCCGGCGCCGATCTCGAAGCCGAGCAGCCCGCCGCCGAACAGCGCGTACGAGTGGCCGCCTTCGCCGATGACCTTGGCCATCACGTCCACCACCGGCTGTGCGAGGCCCTCCGGCGCCTTGGCCCGGTAGACCTTCGACGCCCCGTAGGCGCCGAGCGACGCGCACAGGTCGTCGGTGAGATCGTCGCCGCCGACCACGACCGCGTGCGCCTCCTGGCCGAGCTCGCCGGCGAGCCTCGCGGCCTCGGAGACGGCGCCGAGGGAGTTCTTGTTGAAGGACCCCTCGTAGTGCAGGGCGTAGGTCAGGATTCCGCTCATGCGAGGAGCTTCCTTTCATCGAGCCAGGCGACGATCTTCTCGACCGTCTCGTTCGTGTCCTCGTCCTCGATCATCTCGCCGGCCTGCTTCTCGGGCGGCGGGTTGATGCCGAGCACGGCGGTCCGCGAGCCGTCGGAGCCGACGCTCTGCGGCTCGATCTCGACGTCGGCGGCGGCCTTGGTGTCGAGTTGCTTCTTCTTCGCTCCCATGATGGCCTTGAGCGACGGATAGCGTGGTTCGTTGATCGCGTCGCCGACCGAGATGACGGCCGGCAGGTCGACCTCGACCGTGTCGTATCCGTACTCGGCCTGACGCTCGCAGGTGAGCGTCCCCTCGCTCACGTCGATCTTGATGACCTGGGTGAGCGATGGCATCCGCAGGTGGTCCGCCACGACCGCGCCGATCGTGTAGCACTCGCCGTCGTCCGACTGCTGGCCGAGCAGGACGAGGTCGGGCGACTCAGTCTGCAGGACCTTCGCGAGCGCGTAGCCGGTCGCGCAGACGTCGGAGTCCTCGAGCACCGAGTCGGTCAGGTGCACGGAGCGGTCCGCGCCGAGCGAGACCGCCTTGTGGAGCGCGCGGACGGCGCTCTCGGGCCCCATGGTCACGGCGACGACCTCCTCGATGTCCACGACGCCGCCCTCCTTGATCTGCATCGCGGCCTCAATCGCGTGAGTGTCGAAGGGGTTGAGGTTCTTCTCGCCGCTACGGTCGAGGCGCTTCGTGCCGGGGTCCATGTGCTTGGTGACGGCGGCGTCCGGGACCTCTTTGACGAGGACGCAAATCTTCAAGTGGATCTCCTTCTCATCGTGCCCCATTGCGCACTCAACGTGCGCTTTCGTGCGCGCGGGCGGGCCATGTTACCGCCTCGGCGAGGGCGTTGACTGACGAGTCAGTCGCCTCCTTCATACGGGCTGGGGAGGCCCTTGGGCTCACGGGGCGTCCGGCGACGCGAACTTTGGCGAGTTGCGCCCGAGGGGTGGGCGCGATTCGCCAAAGTTCCAGGCCGCACGGGGTCGCCCGGCCGGACTCCCGCGCTACTCGCTCGGCGCCGGCTCCTCCGGAGGCACGGGCTCCTCGGTCGGCGGCTCCTCCGTGGGCGGAGGCTCCTCGCTCGGGGCGGGGTCGGCGGCGTCGGCGTCCTCGTCGGGCACCGCCTGCGAGTCGCTCGAGTCCGACGGCGCCGCGGACTCCTCCGAGTCCGACTGCGAGGAGTCGCTGGAGGAATCGTCCCCGCTCGCCCCATCGGCGCCGCCGCTACCTCCGCCGCTGAAGAGCGTGCTGCCGCCATCCCCCGCCACCGAGCCGCCCAGCGCGAGCTCCGAGATCGTCAGCACGCCGACCGCCACGACGAAGGCGGCGATGCCCGTCGCGAGGACGACCTTCCAGCGGAAGCGCCGCCGCCCGTAGACCTTCGGCGCGGGCGGCTCCGTCGCGAGCGTCGTGCCGCGCGTCGGCGCGTCGCCGGGGAAGCGGGTCGGAGGCGGCACCGAGCCGTTCCCACCGGCGCCGTTCGATCCGCCCCGGGCGGGGGCGGTGGGCTCCGGCGTCTCGCCGGCGGTGGGGCGGCCCGGCTCGAATCGCGTGGGATCGGGCCCGCGACGTCCGCCGACGCCGGCGAGGACGCCCGCGCCGCGCACGGGTGCGGCGGCCACCCGCGAGGCGGTCGCCGACACCCTCTCCGCCGGGCGGCGGAGTATCTCCTGGACCAGCGCCACGATCACCGGCGTGAGGGCGGTGCTGATCAGCGCTCCGCGCTGCCAGAAGGCGGACGTGATGACCGCCGCGGCGACCGCGGCCGCCGCCGCGATCACGAGCGTCTTGACCTCGATCGAGCGTCCGGTAGTCGGCTCCTGCTGGCCGGTCTGCGGTTCGCGTTGCTGAGACATGTGATCCGAGAGCGCCTGCGCGCCCGGTCGGGGTCGGTCCAAAGAGGTTGCTCGGCCCGTGCGCTTGCAAGCGGACCGCGCGTCGGCCTGAGCCGGGAACACACCTCACCGGCCTCCCATCCGTTATAGCGGACGCGGCCGGCCCTCTTCGATCGTCCCACGGCGCGCGCGAACCAGCGTGAGGGTGATCACACCCGCCCGGCGCTGCGGTCGCAGCGAGAGCCGCTACCGCGTGACGGCGCCGCTGATGAAGTCGATGATCTCCTGCGTCGAGGATCCCGGAGTGAAGACCTCCGCGACGCCGAGCTTCTTGAGCTCCGGGATGTCCTCCGCCGGGATCGTTCCGCCCACGGTCAGCACGACGTCGTCGATCCCCTGCTCGGAGAGGAGCTCGGCGATGCGCGGCACGAGGGTCATGTGAGCGCCCGAGAGGATCGAGAGGCCGACGGCGTCGGCGTCTTCCTGGATGACCGTCGCGGCGATCTGCTCGGGCGTCTGGTGCAGGCCCGTGTAGATCACCTCCATCCCGGCGTCGCGCAGCGCGCGGGCGATGATCTTGGCGCCGCGGTCGTGCCCATCCAGGCCGGGCTTCGCCACCACCACGCGGATCTTGCGACCGCTCCCGGAGCCAGTGGGGCCGTTGCCGGTGCCCGCTTCCATTGCGCGGCAGTGTACGGCGACCCTAGACTCGCGGCGATGGGGGGCGATCGTCTGCGCACCGTCGGCCTCGCGGGCGCGCTCGCCGCGGTCGTGCTGGTCCCGCTGGCGATCTGGGGCGTGACGTCTCTGGCGGAGGAGGAGAGCGACGCGCTCGTGGTCGAGACGTATCCGGGTCCGTCGCGCGGCATGGTCGAGCTCGTCGTCGCTCTGCCCGACGAGGAGCTCAACACGACCGAGACGACCGACGGCGCCCCGACCGTCGGGGTCGAGTGCGTCGACGCCGAGGGTCGCGTGGAGTTCCGCGTGGACCACCCGTTCCCGTTCTCGGACACCGACGGCGGGCTCGAGCCGCCGCACGTCCACCAGCGCGTGGGCACTGACCAGCTCGCGGCGATCGAGAGCTGCCGGCTCGACGGGACCACCGTCGAGCTCGAGGGGGCGCCGGACGGGGCCCCTGCGCCCTGACCGCAGCGACGGTGGCCGGAACGCCGGTCGAGCGCCTCAGCTCAGCACGCCTCGCAGGCCGGCCCGACGCTTCGGGCGCATGCGGCGAAGCGGGTGCCGGCCTTCGCGCAGCCGGCCCGCGACGTAGCCGCCGCCACCGCCCAGCAGCGCGACCCCCGCCGCGCCGTAGGCGATCCGGATTCGCCGCCTCAGCCGGTCGAAGCGCAGGATCTCCCAGCCCTCCGCGCGGGCGAGGCGCTCGAGCTCGGTGTCCGGGTTGACAGCGACCGGGTGCCCCACGGCCCGCAGCATCGGCAGGTCCGACTCGGAGTCCGAGTACGCGTAGGAGGCGGACAGGTCGAGTCCCTCCTCCCTCGCGAGCAGACGGAGCGCCTCTGCCTTCCCCTCGCGGTAAGTGAACGGGCCGGCGAGGCGGCCCGTGTAGTGGCCGTCCTCGACCTCGTACGGCGTGCCGACCCCGCCGTCCAGCACCAGCACGCGCGCGAGCATCGCCGCGAGGTCCTGCGACGCCGCGGTGAGGATGTAGGCGGGCCGTCCGGCGTCCTGGTGCCGCCAGGCGACGCGCAGCATCTCGGGGTACACGGCGGGCAGGATCCCCGCGAGTACCTCGGGGCCGAGCCGCGACAGGCGGATGCGGGGCACGCCGGCCATCGCCCCGAGCACCCGCTCGCGTACGGCGTCGGCCTTCTCGTCGGTCGAGCCCTCGAGCCGGAAGCGGATGTTCGCCCATACGTCGCGGGCCAGCCGGCGGCGGCTGACGAGGCCCGCACGGTAGGCGGCGCGCGCGAAGTGGAGGCCGCTGGCGCCCTCCATCAGAGTCTTGTCGAGATCGAAGAACGCCGCCGCGCGCGCAGTCGCCATCACGGCCATTCTTGCGCCCCGCGGTGTGAACGGGCGGCCGGCGCCCCGAACGGCCTAGCCGTGCACCTCGAGAATCATCGCGTCGCCCTGGCCGCCGCCCGAGCAGATCGCGGCCACGCCGAGCCCGCCGCCACGGCGGCGAAGCTCGTGGATCAGCGATCCGACGATCCGCGCGCCGCTCGCGCCGATCGGGTGTCCGAGCGCGATCGCGCCGCCGTTGACGTTCACCCTGTCCTCGTCGATCTCGAGCATCCGCATCGAGTTCAGCGCGACCGAGGCGAAGGCCTCGTTGATCTCGAACAGGTCGATCTCGTCGACCTCGAGCCCGGCCTTCTCGAGCGCGAGCCTGGTCGCGTTCGCGGGCGTGCGCGCGAGGTAGGGGAAGTCGTCGGCCACCGCCGCCTGCGCGACGATCCGCGCGAGCGGCTGCTTGCCGTTGCTCCTTGCCCACTCGTCTGACGCGAGCACGAGCGCACCGGCGCCGTCGTTGACTCCGGGCGCGTTGCCGGCTGTGTGCGAGCCCTCCTTGCCGAAGGCGCCGGGGAGCTTCGCGAGCGCCTCGAGCGACGCCTCACGCCGCGGCGCCTCGTCCACCTCGACGGTGTCCTCGCCCTTCTTCGACTTGACCGTCACGGGCGTGATCTCCTCCGGGAGGCGGCCCTCGTCGGTGGCCTGGATTGCGAGCTGGTGGCTGCGCACGGCGAAGCGGTCCATGTCCGGACGCGTGACCTCGAGCTCGTCGGCCACCTCGTTCGCCTCCTGGCCCATGTGCTTGTGGCTGAAGGGGTTGGTCAGGCCATCGTGCACCATCGAGTCGAGCGCCTTGGCGTCGCCCATGCGAAAGCCGAAGCGGGCGTTGTCGAGCAAGTACGGCGCGCCGGACATCGACTCCATCCCGCCGGCGACCCCCACGTCGAGGTCGCCGACGCGGATCGCCTGGTCGATGACTCCGGCCGAGCGCATTCCCGACGCGCAGACCTTGTTGATCGTCTCCGACGGCACTTCGCGCGGTATGCCGGCGTTGATCTGAGCCTGCCGCGACGGGATCTGGCCCTGACCGGCCTGGAGCACCTGGCCGAAGACGACGTGCTCGACCTGATCGGCGGCCACCTCGGCGCGCTCGAGCGCGGCCGAGATCGCGTGGCCGCCGAGCTCGGTCGCGTCGACTGACGAAAGGGCGCCGCCGAGCTTGGCGAAGGGGGTGCGGGCGGTGCCGAGGATCACGGTGTCGGGCATCGGTGGATTTTCTCCTCGCGGTCGGTGGAGCAACAACGATAGCTTCGGCCTCCCGCCTTCGGACACCCGTACATGGTTGGTCAAGCGGGCGCCGAGCGGCTACCCTTCGACCTTCGGCGGCGGTTCCAGGGAGGCTCTTTCCAAAGCATGAGAAGGCGTACGACACTGACTGTTCTCGCGGCGGCCGCGCTCTGCGCGGTCCTCCCCGGCGAGGCCGCGGCCGCCGACGGAGCTTCGACGCTCACGCTCGGCGGCAAGAAGTGCAACCTGATCGAGGTGCCCACCGCGGCGCCGATCGGCGTCGGCCGCTGCCCGGGCGTCCGGCCCGGGGCGCTGGTGGAGACGCCGGTCGGCTTCTGCACGATGAACTTCCTCTTCCGCGACGGGAGCGGCGACCGCTACATCGGCACCGCCGGCCACTGCATCCTCAACAACAACGGCGAGCGCAAGTGGAACCCGGGCGCCGGCCCGATCGCGAAGGACGGGCAGGGACGAGCGATCGGTCGCTTCCGCTACGCGGTCCTGCGCGGCGAGAAGGACTTCGCGCTGATCAAGCTGAAC
>JBPCPH010000008.1:0-7133 GCA_050999415.1 Thermoleophilaceae bacterium | reverse complement strand
TGGCGGACTCCTGTTCGCCGAGGTAGTTGACGCCCACGTCCCCCCCGCCGCGCGCGGCCCCCCCCCCCGTGGCGCGACCACTCCCGTCCGCCCCACCGGTCACCAGCGCGCGGCGGCCTTCGAGCGGTCGGTCGGTCATTACCCCGATGGTAGGGCGACGATCCAGCGGAAGTATGACGTCTCATCCGTGGGTTCCGGGAGCTCGGAGGCGGTCGTCTACGCTCGACCGCGGTGAGACCGCTCGCTGGATCGCCTCGGATCCTCCTGCCGGTCGTGGCCTTCCTCGCCGCGCTCGCCCTACTCCCCGGGGGCGGCGGCGACGAGCCGCCCCCCCCCCCGGCGGACCCCACGGAGGCACAAACCGGCGGCCAGCCCGGTGGCGGCGGAGCGGGTCGCGCCGAGCTCGCCCGCGTCGAGGGCGAGCCGCAGGTCGAGACGCTCGTGACCGGGCTCGAGATCCCGTGGGAGCTCGTCTTCCTGCCCGACGGCCGGGCGCTCGTCACCGAGCGGCCGGGCCGCATTCGCGTCATCTCCGCGCAGGGCGAGCTGCTCGAGCGCCCGGCCGCGGAGGTGGAGGTGTCGGCGCTCGGCGAGGGCGGCCTGCTGGGGCTCGCGCTCGACCCGGAGTTCGAGCGCAACGACCTCGTCTACACCTACTACACGACCGAGTCGGGCCTGGAGGTCGCGCGCTACCGGCTAGAGGGCGATCGCCTCGTCGAGGAGGCGGTCGTGCTCGAGGGCATCGAGGCGGGTGAGATCCACGACAGCGGCCGTATCCACTTCGGGCCGGATGACCGCCTCTACATCGCGACGGGCGACGCCGGGCAGGAGCAACTGGCGCAGGACCCCGACTCGCTGAACGGCAAGTTCCTGCGGATGGAGGAGCAGGACTTCCGCGGCGACGCGCCCGGCGACGCGGAGGTCTTCACGCTCGGCCACCGCAACCCGCAGGGCTTCGACTGGCAACCAGGCACCGGCCGTCTCATCGCGACCGAGCACGGAAACATCGGCAACGACGAGGTGAACGACGTCCGCGAGGGTCGCAACTACGGGTGGCCGGACGCCGAGGGCGAGGACCACGAGGGCTTCGAGCCGCCGATCGCGCTCTACGAGGAGTCGATCGCGCCGTCGGGCGCGACGTTCGTGAGCCTGCCCGGGTCGGCGTGGACCGGCGACTACCTGATCGGTGCGCTGGTCGGCGAGCAGATACGCCGCCTCTCCTTCGACGAGGGCGGCGGCGAGGTCGTGGAGAACGAGGCGATGTTCGAGGGCGAGTTCGGCCGCGTCCGAACCGTCGTCGAGGGGCCCGACGGCGCCCTCTACGCGCTGACGAGCAACCTTGACGGCCGCGGCTCGCCGCGCCCCGGCGACGATCGCGTGATCCGGATCGTGCCGCCTTCGGGATAGCGCACGGCTGAGCGCCACCGTTTGTTGGATTGACCCCCCTATCGCGGGGTGAATCCATCAATCGTGGCCCGGAGCCTGCCGGCGAGGATGTGGGACCGCCGCGAAGCGCGCTACCCCGGGTCCGGGATCCGCACGTGCAGGTGGTTGTCGTGATAGGGGATCGCCTGCACGACCTCCGGTGGCCCGGTCAGGCCGGTCGTGGGGCCCACGAAGACCTTCTCCGCGCCGACGTCCACGAACCGGTCCACCAGGTCCTGCGATAGGCGATGCGCCACTTCGTCGACCGATAGCGGAGCCCGCTCCTCCCCGCTCTGGAGCGGGTAGTAGATGTCCGCGTCGAGCCCGTTCTGGTGCGACGCATGGCCCACGATCCCGTACTGCGGCCCGAAGTCGCCTCCGTGAGGACGGCTAAGGTCGCCGACGCCGAGCCGCGGGGCGCTCGGGTGCGCGCGCCGGTGGTCCGCGAGCACGTCGAGCACGAGCCTGACCAGGTCGTCCGTCCCCCACCGCCGCCACGGGCGGTTGGGGGCTCGTGCTCGACCGGGTCCCAGGTGAAGAAGTGTCGTCCCTCGCGCGGGAACCTCACGCCGCGCGCCAGCCGGCCGCCCTCGGGGGCACCGAGCGCGACCGAGTCGCGCAACTGCGGCTCCGGCCAGTGGTCGATCGCCTCTTGCGCGGGTCGTTTGCTGCGGCGATCGTCTTTCGGGGCGGCTCGGGGCGCGTCGCGAGGCGGCTCGGGAGGGCGAGTCGCCGCCGCCTGCGAGCTCGATTCGCCGCCCGCGCTCTCGCCGCCGGTCAGGGCCGTCACCAAAACGAGCGTCATCGCGGCGATCGCCGTGCAGAGAACGACCACCGCCGCAATGCCGTGCGCACTCCCGCGACCGTTTGGACGCCCTGACGCCATGTCTCGATCCTCCAGGGCACTCGTTGCCTCCGCCTAAAGCGGAGCTTGCCGTTGCCTTACGAGTACGAGGGCGCTGCCAGCGCGAGTCCGAAGCGGGCCGTCGGGTCGGTCATGAACGCCTCGAGCCCCATGCCTGCGGCCTCGAGCTCGCGCTCGAGCGTCGCCTGGGTGAACTTCGCGCTGATCTCGGTCCTGATGTCCTCGCCAGCGGCGAGGTCCACGTCGATGCCGGCTCCTGGGATCGCGACCCGCTGAGCGCGCAGCGACCGCAGCCGCATCTCGATCCACGACGCCTCCTCGTCGAAGAACGCCACGTGATCGAAGACCTGCGGGTTGAAGTCGGCGCCGAGCGCGGCGTTCAGGACGCGCAGGACATTGCGATTGAACTCCGCCGTGACGCCCTCCGGGTCGTCGTAGGCGGCCTCCATCGTCGCGCGGTCGCAGACCAGGCCGACCCCGACGAGGAAGCGGCTGTCGGCCCCGAGCAGCGCCCGGATGCGCGCGAGGAACTCGGCGCGCTCGGCTGGATGGAGGTTGCCGAGCGTCCCGCCCAGGAACGCGACCAGCCGGCGGTCGCCGGCGGGCACCTCCCCCAGGTGGCGCTCGAAGTCGCCGACCACGCCGTGCACCGCCAGACCGGGATAGAGCTCCGTGAGCTCGCGGGCGCTGCGCTCGACGACCGACTCGTCGACGTCGAAGGGCACGTAGCGCCGAAGGTTGCCGGCGCCGACCATCGCGTAGAGCAGCGCGCGCGTCTTCGACGCCGTCCCCGACCCGAGCTCGACGAGCTCCTCCGCCGCGGTCACGTCGACGATCTCCGGCGCGTGGCGGTTCAACAGCGCCCGCTCGCAGCGAGTCGGGTAGTACGCGGGAAGCTGGGTGATCCTGTCGAAGAGCTCGGAGCCGCGCGCGTCGTAGAAGTACTTCGGCGGCAACTCCTTGAGCGGGCGCCGCAGCCCTTCACGCACGTCGCGGACCATCGCGTCGAGGCCGTCCCCGGTGAGGAAGGACTCGACCCGTACGTCGGGCTCGGCGAGCGCGTCGTGCATCGCTACCTCCGGCTCACGCGTCCGCGGCGCAGCGGAAGCCGGTGTGGATCTGGCGGCGGCCGGGCAGGTCCCAGTTGCGAAGCGTGTTGCGGATCGTGTGGGCCCGCGTCGCCCACGAGCCGCCGCGCAGGACCTTGTGGCCCGAGCCGAAGAAGACCTCCGAGTACTCCCGGTAGGGGAACGCCTCGAAGCCGGGGTAGGGACCGAAGTCGCTCGCAGTCCACTCCCAGGCGTCGCCCATGAGCCCGAGCGCTCCGTACGCCGACGCGCCGTCGGAGTGGGCGTCGACCGGGGCGGGGCGGAAGCCGGTCTGGTCGACATTCGCACGGACCCGCGACGGCGGGTCGTCGCCCCACGGGAACCTGCGCTTGCCGCCCGCTTCCGGTTCCCAGGACGCGGCCTTCTCCCACTCCGCCTCGCTGGGAAGGCGCTTGCCCCGCCAGCGCGCGTAGGCGTCCGCCTCGTACCAGGAGACGTGCATCACCGGCAGCTCGTCGGCGAGCTGCTCGACCCGGTGAAAGATCCGCTCGCGGCCGTCGTCGGTCCAGTACAGCGGGCGCTCCACGCCCGCCTCGCACCGCCAGTCCCAGCCCGGCTCGCTCCAGCACTCGCGGCGCCGGTAGCCACCCGATTCCACGAACTCGCGGAACGCCCCGTTGGTCACGGCCGTGCGGTCGAGCTCGAAGGCGGGCAGCGACACCTCGTGCTGGGGAAGCTCGTTGTCGTAGGCGAACCGCTCCATACCGCCTCCGAGCGGGAACGGGCCGGCCTCGACGAGGACCATCTCCGGCCCGCTCGCGTCGCTCGGCGCGGGCATCGGCCGGGATCGCGGGCGGTAGACGCCCGGCTCGGCGAGCCTGAGCGTCTGGAGCATCGTCTCGTTGTGCTGGTGCTCGTGCTGGATCAGCATCTCCCACACGAAGCCCTCGCGGCTCAGCCGGTGCGAGCCGCCCGACAGGTCGCTGGCGGCGAGCGCCGCGAGCGTGCGCTCGCGGACGACGTCCATGTACTCGAGCGCCTCGTCGAGTCGCAGATAGGGCGTCTCGCCGCGCGCCGTCCGCGGTGTCTCGGCCGCGTCGTAGACCTCGCTGAGCTCCGGGTGCAGCGGCTCGAGCCCTCCGACCCGCTGGCATGCCCACAGCTCCTCGTACGCGGCGATGTGGCCGAGGTCCCAGACGAGCGGGCTCATCAGCGGGTCGTGCACGCGGTTCATGTCCGCCTCGTGGACCGGTGCGACGATCCGCAGCGTCCGCTCGCGCGCTTCGGCCAGGAGTCCACGACACCGCTCCCTGCGCAGCGCGTCGGCCCCTCCAGGGGGCAGTGTTTCGACTTCGGCCGGGCTCACGAGGCGAGGCCAAAATCGTACAGCGGATCGCCCGCCCTCGGGAGTCCTCCATCCGTGTCGCGGCGCTTCGTTTCAGACTCGTAATGGCGCACCCCGTCCGTGGTGCCAGACTTGGAGTGCGATGGACAACGGCCACAGACGCGGCTCGGTGCTGGTCGTGGACGACGAGCCGACGATCGCCGAGGTCGTGTGCCGATACCTGGAGCGCGCCGGCTACGCGACCCGCGTGGCCGGAGACGGGCGCGAGGCGCTGCTGCTCGCCGACGACGAGCAGCCCGACCTGGTCGTGCTCGACATCATGCTGCCGGGCATCGACGGGCTCGAGGTCATGCGCCGCCTGCGCGACGGCCAGCGCCGGCGAAGCCCGATCATCCTGCTGACCGCGAAGGGCGAGCCCACCGACCGGGTCATCGGGCTGAGGCTCGGCGCCGACGACTACGTCGCCAAGCCGTTCTCGCCCGCCGAGCTGGTCGCCCGGGTCGATGCGGTCCTGCGCCGGATCGACAGCTCGCCGGAGCACGAGGAGCCGCTCGAGTTCGACGGGCTTCGAATCGAACCGATGGCGCGTCGCGTGCTCGTGGACGGCGAGGAAGCGCAGCTCACGGTCCGCGAGTACGACCTTCTCCGCTTCCTCGCACGACACCCGAGCCAAGTCTTCTCGCGCGACCAGCTCATGGACGCCGTCTGGCAGTACTCCTTCTACACGGACACCTCGACGGTCACCGTCCACATCCGTCGCCTACGGTCGAAGATCGAGGCGGACCCGTCCCGGCCCAAGCGGCTCCAGACCGTGTGGGGCGTGGGGTACCGCTTCCAGCCGTGAGGCCCTGGCGAAGCGTCGCGGTTGTCGCCGGCGCCGCACTCGCGGGCGGTGCGGCGATGGCCGCGCTCTACGGCCTCCGCCAGGGCGCTGAGACCGCCGGGCTGCTCGCTGCGGCCGGGGCGCTCGTGCTCGTCCTTACGCACGCGCTCATGGCGCGGCGGGCGAAGGTCGGGTCGCTCACCCGCCAGTTCCAGCTCGGCGTGGCACTCGTGATGGGCGTGGGCGTGCTCGCGATCGGTGCGACCGCCGCGCTCATGTTCGTCTCCGCCCACGACGCGTTCACGATGGCACTCCTGCTCGCCTTCACCGGAGGGTTGGTCGCCTACGCGGCTTCGCTGATCGCGAGCCGGGTGATGCGCGACATCGAGTCGGTGCGCAACTGCGTCGTGGCGGTCGGCGAGGGTCAGCGCGATCTCAGGTGCGAGACAGGGGCGCCCGACGAACTGGGCGAGCTGGCCGCCGCGGCGAACCGGATGATCGATCAGCTTTCGAAGGGGGAGGCCGCGTGCGCGACGGCTTGGTCGGCGCATCGTGATCTGATCGCCGCGGTCTCCCACGACCTTCGAACCCCGCTCACCGCCCTGCAACTGCTCTCGGAGGCGATCGAGGACGACGTCGTGGACGCCGACACTCGGACCCGCTACCGCCAGCAGATCTCGATCCAGATACGCACGCTCGGCGGACTGGTCGAGGACCTCTTCGAGCTCTCCCGCCTGGAGGCCGGCGACGTGCAGTGGTCGATGCAGCAGGTCTCGCTCGATGCGTTGGTGGAGGAGACCGTGGAGGCCATGCAGGCGCAGGCCGCCGCCAAGGGGATCGCGGTGACCGCCGACGTCGCAGACGGAACCGCGCCGGCGAAGGCGAATCCGGAGAAGGTCCAGCGCGTGCTCTTCAACCTGATGCAGAACGCGATCCGCCACACCCCGCCGGACGGGACCGTCACGGTTGCGGCCGAGCGTAACGGCGCGACGGTCGAGGTGGAGGTCGCCGACAGCGGCGCCGGCGTCGACGTCGCCGAGCAGGAGCGCGTGTTCGAGCCGTTCTATCGCGGCGGCCGCGAGGCGTCGCGCACGGACGCCGGCTCCGGCCTGGGGTTGACGATCTGCCGCGCGATCGTCGAGGCGCACGGTGGCCGGATCTGGCTCCCTGAGAGCGGCCCGGGGATGCGCGTCCGCTTCAGCCTGCCGCTGGCGGCGTGATGGTTTCCCCGAGCGCCAGGTGCGGTATATGGGTCCCATGAGAGCACTGGCCAAGGGCGCGCTGGCCGGCCTGATCGGAACCGCGGCCATGACCGCAGCCCAGGCGGCCGAGATGCGGGTCACCGGTCGCGCGCCCTCGATGGTGCCCGGCCAGGTGGCGTCGAAGCTCATGAGGCTGAGGCCGGGCGACGACGAGGCGATGTCGCGCATCTCGCTCGGGATGCACTGGGCGCACGGCATGACCCAGGGCGCGGTTCGGGCCCTGATCGGCCGCTTCGGGCTTCGCGGTCCCGCCGCCGCCGCGGCGCACTTCGGACTGATGTGGAGCGGCGACGCGATGCTCTACAAGGGCCTCGGAATCTCGCCGTGGCCCTGGAGCTGGAGCCTCGAGGAGCTGGCCCCCGAC